>NZ_BAAAUV010000023.1:0-121183 GCF_039534125.1 Actinocorallia longicatena
CGCCGACCCAACCAGGTCGACTCCCTCCTCCGCCCCCGCGAGGCACGCACCTGGACGCCGCTCGCCACGGGCGCCGACTTTGAAACAGCCCCTAGGGGAGGTCGGGCAGTTCCTGGGTGGCGAACCACATGAGCTCGTGGCCTTCGGCGCCGTCGACGACGAACTCGGCGTCGAGGTCGCCCTGGTCGGCGGCGCCGAGGGCGGCCGAGGCCGCCTGGATGTCGGGGGCCGCGGCGGGATCGTCGACATGGCCGGAGACGATCTTCTTGACCGGGATGACGTCGCGCAGCCTGACCTCGGCGCGGTCGGAGTCGCCGAGGTTCTCGTACCCGCCCTCGTAGGCGACCGCGCCGTCCGGGACCTCCGCCGCCAGGACGACCCGCCGCGACGGGGCGCCGGGGTCGCCCGCGAGGAGCCGGAGGGAGGCACGGGCGGCCGACAGCATGGCCGCGTACTCCAGCTCCTCCTGGTCACCGTCGGCGTACCACTCGCGGAGGGCCGGGGTGACCGCGTAGGCGAGGTGCACGCTGATCTCGCCCTCGGCCAGAGCCTGGGCGAGGAGCGGCAGCGTGACGGGCAGGTAGACGCGCATGCCCACAGTCTGCCAGCTCGGGATGGCCGGGGCCGCACTCCACCCGCCGAACCGCCTCAGGCCAGGGGCAGGGCGAACAGCTCGCCGAGGCGGGCCCGGGTCTCGACCGGGTCGGTGTGCAGGACGCCGACCATGCCGAGCTGCTCGGCCGCGGCGATGTTGGCGGGGATGTCGTCGATGAAGACGCACTCGGCGGCGTCGACCTCGAGGAGCGTCACGGCGTGGTCGAAGATCTCCGGAGCGGGCTTGCGCATCCTGACCTCGCCGGAGATGACGACGGCGTCGAACATCGCGGCCCAGCGCTCGCGCGGATAGGTGTTGCCCCAGGAGTTGGACAGCAGAGCCGTCCGCAGCCCGGCGGCACGGCAGGCGAGGATGGTCTCGTACATGTGCTCCACCGGCGCGAACTCGGCGAACATCCGGTCGAGCAGCCCCTCGGGGGGCACGACGCCCCCGGTGACGGTCCGCAGTTCCAGCGAGAGCAGCCGCTCGAACTCGGCGGGTGCGAGGGAGCCGTCCTCGAGCTGGTGGATGAGGTTGCCGGGCCCGGCGACGGCGAGCGTTGCGTCACCGTTGTAGGCGCCCTGGAACCAGGCGCGCATCACCCGCTTGTACGCCTCGACGTCGATCTGGTCGGCGGCCAGCCAGGCGGCGACGGCCTCGTTCAGGGGGGAGGTCAGCACGCCGCCCCAGTCGGTGATCACCGCGCGCAGAGTCATAGGCCGCATCGTACGACCCGGTCCAGTAAGTGATCTCTGACGGGGGTCTGGAAGACTGAACGGCATGGACTTCGAGCTGAGCCTTAAGGCGCGCGAATATCAGGACCGTCTCCAAGAGTTCATGGACGACCACGTCTACCCCGCCGAGCGGACCTACGCCGAGTGGCGCGCGGCCAACGACCCGCACGCCCTGCCTCCGGTCGTCGAGGAGCTCAAGGCCGAGGCCCGCAGGCGCGGCCTGTGGAACCTCTTCCTGCCCGACGTCGGCGGCCTGACCAACCTCGAGTACGCGACGCTCGCCGAGATCACCGGCCGCAGCCCCGACCTCGCCCCGGAGGCGATCAACTGCGCCGCCCCCGACACGGGCAACATGGAAGTCCTCCACATGTTCGGCACGGAGGTCCAGCGCAAGCAGTGGCTGGAGCCGCTGCTGGCGGGCGAGATCCGCAGCGCGTTCGCGATGACCGAGCCGGACGTCGCCAGCTCCGACGCCACCAACATCGCCACCCGCATCGAGCGCGACGGCGACCACTACGTCATCAACGGCCGCAAGTGGTGGATCACCGGTGCCGCCGACGAGCGCTGCAAGATCTTCATCGTGATGGGCAAGACCGACCCCGACGCCGCCACGCACCGGCAGCAGTCGCAGATCCTGGTCCCGCGCGACACCCCCGGCCTCACGATCGTGCGCCATCTCCCGGTCTTCGGCTACCAGGACCAGCACGGCCACTCCGAGCTGCGCTTCGAGGACGTCCGCGTCCCGGTCGAGAACCTCATCGGCGAGGAGGGGGACGGCTTCGCGATCTCCCAGGCCCGGCTCGGCCCCGGCCGCATCCACCACTGCATGCGGGCCCTGGGCATGGCGGAGCGGGCCCTGGAGCTGATGTGCCGCCGGGCCGCCGAGCGCGTCGCGTTCGGCAAGCCCCTCGCGGCTCAGGGCGTCGTCCAGCAGCAGATCGCCGAGAGCAGGATGGCGATCGAGCAGGCGCGCCTGCTGACGTTGAAGACGGCGTGGCTGATCGACCGGCACGGCGCCAAGGGCGCGCGCAGCGAGATCGCGGCCATCAAGGTGGTGGTTCCGCGGATCACCTTCGAGGTCATCGACCGGGCGATCCAGATCCATGGGGGAGCGGGGGTCTCCGACGACACCCCCCTGGCGCAGATGTACACCTGGGTGCGAGCGATGCGGATCTTCGACGGCCCGGACGAGGTCCACGTCCGCACCGTCGCCCGTCAGGAACTGAGGCCGTATCTCTCCTGAGACCGGATGTCGTCGAGCAGGGTCAGGGCCTCCTTGACCGCGCCGCCCGCGGCTTCGAGGGCGTGGGCGGCGCTCTGCGGCGTCACGTCGGCCAGCAGGGTGATCAGCGCGACGCGGGTGTCGCCGCCGGCGTCGGCGAGCGCGTGCTCGCAGGTCCGCGCGTCGAGTCCGGTCGCCTCGACGAGGATGCGGACCAGGCGCCTGCGCAGCTTGGAGTTGAGCGCGTTGACGCTCACCATGAGATTGGAGTAGGTCCGGCCCAGCCGGATCATCACGGTCGTCGAGAAGGCGTTGAGCACCATCTTCGTCGCGGTGCCCGCCTTCATCCGGGTGGAGCCGCTGATCACCTCGGGGCCGGTGTCGAGGCCGATGTGGACGTCGACTTCGTTGCCGAACCACGAGGTCGGGTTGGCGGAGATCAGCCCGGTGCTCGCCCCGGCCGACGCGGCGTGCCGGAGCGCGCCGACCACATAGGGCGTGGTCCCGCTGGCCGCGATCCCGATGGCGACGTCACCGGCCCGGATCCCGGCGGCGTCGAACGCCCCGAGCTCGACGTCGTCCTCGACGCCCTCGATGGCCGACGACAGGGCCGACGAACCGCCGGCGTGGTGGGCCACGACCCACTCGGGCGGCGTGCCGAAGGTGGGAGGCAGCTCGGCGGCGTCGATGAAGCCGAGCCGCCCCGACGTCCCGGCGCCGAAGTAGTGCACCCGCCTTCCGGCCCGCAGGGCCTCGACGGCGAGCTCGGCGAGCTCGGCGACCTGTGGCAGCACCTCCGCGACGGCGGCGGGCACGCGTTCGTCCTCGGCGTTGATACGCCGCAGCACCTCCAGGGTGGGGAGCTCGTCCACATCGAGCGTGCGCGGGTTGCGGCGCTCGGTGGGCAGATCAATGGGGAGGTCGTTCATCGACGCTTCCTCTCGGGCCGGACGCTGCGGCCGTGTACCGCGTTGAAAGTGGCCTCCAGGGCATCTCTGGTCGGCTCATAGGTCTGCCGGGCGACCCCCACGAAGACACAGTCGATGACGGTGAGCTGGGCGAGGCGGCTGGCGGTGGCGCCGGAACGGAACGTCGTTTCCCGTGCGGCGGTCGTGAGGACGAGATCGGCGGCCTCGGCGATGGGCGATTTCGGGAAGTTGGTCAGGGCGATCGTCGTGGCTCCTCTTCCTGCGGCTACGGCCAGCGCGTCAAGCGTTTCGACGGTGGTTCCGCTGTGTGAGATACCCACTGCAACGTCACCGGGCTGGAGAACTGCCGCACTCGTCAGCATGATGTGTGCATCGGACCACGCATAGGAGGTGTGACCGATGCGGTGCAGTTTCTGCTGAAAGTCAAGCGCGACGAAGGCGCTGGCCCCCACGCCGTACACATCGACGCGTCGCGCGCCCACGACGGTGTCGATCACACGTGCCAGTGTCTTGAGGTCGAGCTGCGCCGCGGTCTCCTCCACCGCCCTCGCGTCGGCGAAGGTGACCTTCTCCACGACATCCTCAAGAGTGTCATCGGGCCCGATGTCACTGCCGACCACGCGGCCGCCCTGTGCGGACTGAGCGCGTCCGGCTTCGGTCGCGAGCGTCAGCCGCAACTCCGGATATCCGGTGAAGCCGATAGCACGGCAGAACCGGATGACGGTCGTCTCCGAGGTCCCGCACGCCTGGGCCAGCTCCGTGATCGTGGAGTTGGCGACACCTTCCGGGTCTTCCACGACCCGCTGGGCGACGCGGCGCTCGGCGGGCGGGAGTGAGGGGAGCAGTGACCGGACCCGGACCACCGTGCTGAGTGGAGGTGCTGCGTGTCCCGTGTCTTGACCTTCGGGTTTCCTCATGGAAGAAAGTTTCTTACAAGGGGTTTGTCGCGTCAACGCCGGAGAGTCTACGGACGTGATGTGATGATGGATTTGGTCAGTCCCAACACCGATTCCCTGTCCGACGCCGCCTACGTGATCGGTATCGACGCCGGGGGCACCCATACCCGCTGCGCCCTCGCCACACTCGACGGCACCGTCGTCGGCGCCGGCAAGGGCCCGGGGGCCAACCCGAACTCAGGCGGCGACCCGGAGACGGCCCTGTTCACCGCGCTCCGCGAGGCCACCGACGGCATCGATCCGACGTGTGTCATCGGCGGGGTCTTCGGCATCGCGGGAGCGGGTGCGGCGGGCCGTCCCACGCTGGTCTCGGCGTCGCAGAAGGCCTGGTCGGCGCTGGGGATGTCGGGGGAGCCCGAGGTCTTCACCGACATCGCCATCAACTTCGCCAGCGGGACCCCCGCCGCCACCGGGATCGTGGTCTTCGCCGGGACCGGCGCGGGTGCCGCCGTCATCCAGGACGGCGAGATCATTCGTCGTGCCGACGGGTACGGCTACCTCCTGGGGGACGAGGGCTCCGCGGTCTGGATCGGCCGGGAGGGCGTGAAGGCGGCGCTGTCCGCAATGGACGGCCGCGGCACTCCCACGATCCTCTCCGACCTCGTTCCGCGTGCGCTTCTCGGGGCGGCTGTGATGGCTGAGCTCTCCCCGCGCCATCTGGTACTGGCCGGATCCGGCCATGATCTTCCGGTCGGACCCTCACTGCTGCCGCAGGCGATTCTCAAAGAGGTGTACGGCAAGCCCCCCGCGACCCTCGGACGGATCGGCCCGGTCGTCTCCGCCGCGGCCGAGACCGGGGACCCGGTCGCCACCCGGATCGTCCAGGAGGCGGCCGACTGGCTCCTCATGGACGTCGACGCCGTCCGGCCCGCGCTGACCGACCCCTGCGCCCCGGTTGTTCTGGCTGGATCGGTCCTGACCGGCGGTCCGGTGGCGGAGATCGTCCGGACGGGCCTCGAAGCGCGGTTCGGCACCGCCCCCGCGCTGGCCGGCGACGGCGCCGCCGGAGCGGCCCGCATGGCCATCCGGCGTCTGGTCGCGGCCTGACCCGCGATCCCACCGGGGCGCGTCCCTCCCCGGCGCGAGGGCGACAGGGGGGCGTCCCGGTGTTCCGGACGGCTCGGGCCGCCGGGCAGGTCACGGGTAACAAACGCACAAGTTCGGACACGTAACGTGACCTCATGGCTTCCCGCGGTTACGCTCGCGGGTCATGGGGGTACGGACGATCATCGCGGTGGCAGGGCTCGGGCTGGTGGCGGGATGCTCGGGGCATCCGGCGGAGGCGCAGCGTCCCGAGGCCGGGAGGGCGCCCGCGGCCCCGGCGGCCCCGGCGGCCGCGCCGCGGGCCCTGGGCCTCGAGCTCGCCGAGGGGATGACGCTGCGTGAGAAGGTCGGCCAGCTGTTCGTGCCGACCGTCGCGGGGACGGCCGACGGCGTCGCGGCGCAGAAGAGGTACCACGTCGGCGGCTTCATCTACTTCCCCGGGAACCTGCGCACGCCCCGCGAGACGGCGGCCCTGTCCAACGCCCTCCAGGCCGCCGCGCGGATCCCGCTGCTGATCGGCGTGGACGAGGAGACGGGGCCGGTGTCGCGGGCGCGGTTCACCACCCGCTTCCCCGGCGCGATGGCGCTGGGCGCCGCGGGGAGCGCTCCGCTGACGCGCAGGGCCGCCGCGGTGACCGGATCGGAGCTGCGCGCCGTGGGGATCAACCTGGACTTCGCCCCGGTCGCCGACGTGAACTCCGATCCCGCCAACCCCGTCATCGGCACCCGGTCCTTCGGCTCGGATCCCCGGCGGGTGGCGGCGCTGCTCAAGCCGTCGATCGAGGGGTTCCACGACGCGGGCGTCGCGGCCGTCGTCAAGCACTTCCCCGGTCACGGCGACACCGGGACCGACAGCCACACCGGGCTCCCGGTGATCGGGCACTCGACCGCGCGCTGGGAGGCCCAGGACGCGCCGCCGTTCCGGGCCGCGATCGCGGCGGGCGTCGACGCCGTCATGACCGCGCACATCAGCGTGCCGGGGCTCGACCCGTCCGGGGTGCCCGCGACGATGTCGAAGCGGGTGCTGACGGGGCTGCTGCGGCAGAAGCTCGGCTACGACGGCGTCATCATCACCGACTCGCTCCAGATGGCGGGCGCTCGGGTCAGGGGCGGGGCGCCGGAGGCGGCGGTCCGGGCGATCGCCGCCGGAGCCGACCAGATCCTGATGCCCCCGGACCTCGGAAGCGCCTACGACGCCGTGCTCGGGGCCGTCCGGGACGGGCGGATCCCGGCGGCGCGGCTCGACGAGGCCGTCCGGCACGTCCTCACGCTGAAGGAGAGGCGCGGCCTGTTCGGCGTCTCGGCCGCGGCCCCCGGCGCCGCCGTCTCGACGCCGGAGCACCGGGGCACCGCCCTGGACGTCGCGACCGCGTCCGTGACGGTCGTCCGCGCCGCGGGCGGGGTCCTGCCGCTGAAGGGCGGAGTCCACGTGGCGGGCGCGAGCCGGGTCGCGGTCTCCGCCGCGCTGCGCCGCGAGGGGGTCAGGGTGATCTCCCCGGCGAGGGCGCGGACCTTCGTCGTCGTCATCACGAAGGCGGGCCCCGTCACCGCCCGCTACCTGCGCGGGCTGGCCGAGCGCCGCAAGGTCGTCGTGGTCGCGCTCGGCGACCCCTACCTGCTGCGCTACACCGCCCCCGCGCAGGCCTCGGTGGCCGTCTACTCCCCGCAGATGATCGCTCTGCGCGGTCTCGCCCGGGTGTTGTCGGGCCGCGCCGCGCCGGCCGGACGGCTGCCCGTCGCGGTCCCGCACGGACCGGCCCTCGGCACCGGGGCCGCGACTTTCTGAGATCGTTCGCGCCCGCCCGCCCGGTGACGATAGGTTTCGGCCGGATCAGGTCTTTGCGGGAGGTCAGGCGCGATGCGGACATTGGCGGCGGTGCTCCTGTCGGTGACGGTCCTGACGGCGTGCGGCACCGGCCACAAGGACGTCTCCATCCCGCCGCTGACCGAGGAGCCGAGCTACCCGCTCTTCGACTCCGCCCAGCCCAGGACCGATGATCTCGCCGCCCGCACGATCTTCCAGAAGATCCTCCGGGGCGCGGGCCAGGGCAACGCCAGGGTCTGCGGCTGGGTCGACCCCGCCTTCGCCGAGACGGTCCTCGGCGCGGCCTGCCCCGCCTGGGTCAAGGGGATCACCCCCGCGGACCGTGCCAAGCTCCGCCAGGTCAAGGTCCCCGTCGCCGTCGACGGCGACACCTACCGGGAATGGGTCATCGAGGCGCCCTCCCTCCAGTGGCCGGGCCAGGTGGCCCCCACCACTCCGCGCGCCGACCGGTTCGTCATGCGCCTGACCGGCGACCGCTGGATGCTCTCCCTCTGAGCCCGCCCCGGACCGCCTCCCTCTCCCCGCACCGCCTGGAACGATCTCCGAATTGCTGGTCTCCGCGCTGGTGGCGGGGGTCTCCCAGGGGGTAAGGGCCAGATGGGCGCGGTTCGTCGAGCGGCTCGTAGGATCTACGTATATCGACAAGGACGTCGTATAGAGGTGGAGAACCATGGACGCGGTCACAAATGTGCCCGTACCGGACAATGAGCCGGTCAAGTCGTACGCGCCGGGAAGCACCGAGCGGGTCGCGCTGGAAGCGAAGATCAAGGAACTGGGCGGCACCCCGCTCGAACTGACCATGACGATCGGCGGGAAGCAGCGCCCCGGCGGGGCCGAGGCGATCGAGGTCGTCCAGCCGCACGCCCACCGGTCGGTGCTGGGCACCCTGCACAACGCCACGGACGCCGACGTCGCGGACGCGATCGAGGCGGCGCGGAAGGCCGCCCCCGGATGGCGCGCGCTGAGCTACGACGACCGCGCGGCCGTCTTCCTGAAGGCCGCCGACCTGCTGGCGGGCCCGTGGCGGCAGGTGCTGAACGCCTCCACGGTCCTCGGGCAGTCGAAGAACCCGCTCCAGGCCGAGATCGACGCCGCCTGCGAGCTGATCGACTTCTGGCGCTACAACGTGGCCTACGGCCGCCAGCTCCTGAACGAGCAGCCCGGCAACCAGCCCGGCATCTGGAACCGGCTGGAGTACCGGCCGCTCGAGGGCTTCGTGCTGGCGATCACGCCGTTCAACTTCACCTCGATCGCGGCGAACCTGCCGACGGCCCCCGCCCTCATGGGCAACGTCGTGGTGTGGAAGCCCTCGCCCACGCAGCAGTTCTCCGCGCACTTCATCATGCGGCTGCTGGAGGCGGCGGGCCTGCCCGAGGGCGTGATCAACCTGGTCACCGGCGACCACAAGGCGATCGCGAACGTCGCGCTGACCCACCCGGACCTCGCGGGGATCCACTTCACGGGCTCGACCGGCACCTTCCAGCACCTGTGGCGGACCGTCGGGGAGAACATCGCCGGCTACAAGTCCTATCCGCGGCTGGTCGGCGAGACCGGCGGCAAGGACTTCGTGGTCGCCCACCCGTCGGCCGACCCCGAGGTCCTCAAGGTCGCCCTCGTCCGCGGCGCGTTCGAGTACCAGGGGCAGAAGTGCTCCGCGGCCTCGCGCGCCTACATCCCCCGGACGCTCTGGAACGCGATCAGGGACGACCTCGCGCACACCGTCGAGGGCCTGAGCGTGGGCAACGTCGCCGAGGACCTGTCGCTGTTCATGGGCGCGGTCATCGACGGGCGCGCCTTCGCCAAGCACGAGGCGGCCCTGGCCCGCGCCACCAGGGGAGAGGTCACCGCCCTGGCCGGCGGCACCGCCAACGACTCCGAGGGCTACTTCGTCCGGCCGACGATCCTGCTGTCCGACGACCCGGCCGACGAGATCTTCACCACGGAGTACTTCGGCCCGATCCTGGGCGTCCACGTCTACGAGGACGGCGCCTACGACGCCATGCTCGACCAGATGGAGTCGGCCAGCCCCTACGGCCTGACCGGCGCGGTCATCGCCCAGGACCGGGCGGCCATCGCCCGGACGTCCGAGCGGCTGCGGTTCGCCGCGGGCAACTTCTACGTCAACGACAAGCCCACGGGAGCGGTCGTCGGCCAGCAGCCGTTCGGCGGGGCGCGGGCCAGCGGCACCAACGACAAGGCCGGTTCGATCTTCAACCTGATCCGCTGGGTCAACGCCCGGACGATCAAGGAGACCTTCGTGCCGCCGACCGACCACCGTTACCCGCACATGGGGCACTGAGGGCGGACCGAGGCCCGGCCTTGGCGTCGCTTTGGTAGATAACGGATTCATAACATAACCTGTCTCACCAGGGGATCCCTCTTCTTCGGGGATCGACTTTGGGGATCCGGCGAGGCGGGGAGGTGGGAACGTGGGCAGGATCGTCTTCATCTGGACGGTCACCCTCACCATCGTGGCCGCGGTGGCCGTGACGGCCGTCGAGGCGTTCTCATCCCCCCGGCTCGTCGAGGCGACCGGGCACACCGGGCTCGACCAGGTGAGGATCACCGCGGACGCCACGGTCTCCGCCCTCGAGGAGGGCGGCCTGGTCCCGGGCGCCCGCTACGGCTACTCCTTCAAGGTCACCAACGCGGGGAAGACCCCGGTGGACGACATGACCGTCCGGAGCGAGAAGGCCATCGGCGGACGCGCGGGCTCCGGCCTCGGCGCCTACGCCGTCCAGGGCGGTCAGTGCAAGATCGGCGACCGTGTCGAGTGCGTCGTGGCCGGCCTGGATCCGGGCGAGACCCGCGAGTTCACGGTCGAGGCGGAGAGCGCCGGTTCCCGCGCCGAGGGCGACGAGCTGCGCATCCGCACCTACCTCGGCCGGTTCGCCCCCGACGCAGGCGGCGACCTGAACTTCGAGGTCGCGGCCAGGGCCGAGACCGGCGGCTGCTTCCGTGCCCCCACCGGCGCCTCCAGGGGAGCCCCCACCGCCTCCGCCCCGGCCTCCGATTGACCGGGAGGCTTCGCACGGACCACGATGTGCCCGTGCCCGCATACCGATTGATCCTCTGGAACGTCGACCACACCCTCCTGGACGCGGCCAGAGTCACCCGTGAGGCCTATGCCGAGGCGTTCGAGCAGGTCACGGGGCGGCCGATGGTCAGGCTGGCCCCCACGGCGGGACGCAACGAATCCGAGATCATCTTCGAGACGCTGGCGTTCAACGGCATCGCCACCTCCGACGACCATCTCGAGGCCTTCGTCCGGGCGCTGGAGGCCGCCTACTCCACCCGCCGCGACAAGGTCCGCTCCTTCGGCCGGGTGCTTCCGGGCGCCGCCGAGGCCGTCGGGGCCGCCACCGCGCTGCCCGGGGTCGTCCAGTCGGTGCTGACCGGCTCGCTGGAGGCCGCGGCCCGGATCAAGCTGGGCGAGCTGGGTCTCGACCGGATGCTCGACCTGTCCGTCGGCGGCTACTTCTCGCCGGTCTACCCCAAGGGCGCCGCGATCGAGATGTCGCGGATCAGCGCGGGCCGCAAGTACGGGACGGTCTTCGCCGAGTCCGCGACCGTGCTGGTCGCCGACCACCCCCTGGACGTCAGGGCGGCCCGGATCGCCAGGGCCCGGGTCCTGGCCGTCGCCACGGGCGCGGTCACCGAGTCGGAGCTGCGGACGGCGGGGGCCGACGCGGTCCTGCCGACCCTCGCCGACACCGCCACGGTCCTGCACACCCTCGACCGGTTGACTTCAACCTAACTTCAACTCTTAGTCTCCTCGCGAAGCCCCTGCTAAGGAGACCCATGAAACTCGCCGTGATCCTCGGAAGCTCCCGTGAAGGCCGCCGTGCCGCCGTCATCGGGGACTGGCTGGCGGGGCAGGTCCGCCCCCGGCCCGGAATCGATCTGACCGTCCTGGACTGCGTCACGGAGCCGGAGGAGCTCCGCGCGGCCGTCCACGACGCCGACGCCTACGTGATCGTGGTCCCGGAGTACAACCACAGCTATCCCGGGCCGCTGAAGGCCTTCATCGACTCCTTCTACAAGGAGTGGCAGGCCAAACCCGTCGGCTTCGTCTCCTACGGAGGCGTCTCCGGCGGCCTGCGGGCGGTCGAGCACCTGCGCCAGGTCTTCGCCGAGCTGCACGCGGTGACCGTCAGGGACACGGTCTCCTTCCACAACGTGTGGTCGCACTTCGACGCCGACGGCGCCTTCCCCGTGGCCCCCGACGCCCCCGCCGAGGCCGCGAGGATCATGATCGACCAGCTCGGCTGGTGGGCGCTGGCGCTGAAGGAGGCCAAGGCCGTCCGGCCCTACGGGGGCTGACCGGTCCCGGCCGGGCGGGCCCGCGTTCCGGTCCGTCCGGATGGCCCGGACGATCAGGGCTCGGCGAGGGGGAGGTTCTGCCGCCCGGACGGGGCCTCCTGGAACCCGCGGAGGGTGCGCGGCCCCGGGCCGTACTGGCCGAGCCGGTCCTCGGGGTTGACCAGCGGGCACCGGGAGATCGACAGGCATCCGCAGCCGATGCAGCCGGTCAGGCTGTCCCTGAGCTGCTGGAGGAGCAGGATCCGGGTGGTCAGGTCCTCCTCCCAGGCCGCGGAGAGGTTCGCCCAGTCCTCGCGGGTGGGCGTCCGCTCGTCGGGGAGCAGATTCAGGGCGTCCCTGATCATGGCCAGTGAGATCCCGACGCGCTGCGCGACCCGGATGAAGGCCACCCGGCGCAGCACCTCGCGCTGGTAGCGCCGCTGGTTCCCGGCGGTCCGCCGGCTGGTGATCAGGCCTTCCTTCTCGTAGAACCGCAACGTGGACGTCGCAACCCCGCTCCGCTCGGCGACCTCGCCGACCGTCAACTCCGCATGCGGCATTCCCTCAGCGTATCCGGAAAGGTTCATGTGACTTGCGTCTCACCGGACAACGAAAGGGGGACACCGATGCGTCTGATTAGCGAGGTTCGCAGAAGAACCCTTGGGACGGGTTCGGACAAGAAGTAGTAAACGGACTGTCCTCGATGTCGCTGTCAGAGGTAAGCGGTACAGTCCGTACGAAACTTGGGCGAACCTGGCCCGGCGGAGATGCATCTCAGGAAACACACCTGTCCTGACGGGTGATTGGCCTTTGATGTCTTCCAACAGGATGTCCGGAACGACGGGGGACTTTGGAATGGTGGCGGTTCTTCGGTCTAACGATCCGTTGCGGCTGGGGCCGTACGAGATCGAGGGCCGCCTGGGCGAGGGCGGCCAGGGGATCGTCTATCTCGGCAGGCACGAGGACGGCGGACAGCAGTTCGCGATCAAGCTCATGCACCCGGAGGCCGACGAGAAGGCCCGCCAGCGGTTCATGCGCGAGGTCGAGGTCGCCAAGCGGGTCGCCCCCTTCTGTACCGCCCGCCTCTACGACGTCGGCACCGAGGGCGACCAGTCCTTCATCGTCAGCGAGTACGTCCTCGGCCCCAGCCTGCAGAACAAGGTGCAGGACGAGGGCCCGATGGACGGCGCGGAGCTGGAGCGCCTGGCCGTGGGGACGGCCACCGCACTGGTCGCCATCCACCAGGCCGGCATCGTCCACCGCGACTTCAAGCCGCACAACGTCCTGATCGGCCCCGACGGTCCCCGCGTGATCGACTTCGGTGTGGCCAAGGCCCTGTCCGGTTCGACCACCCTGACCAGCCGGGTGATCGGCACCCCCTCCTACATGTCGCCCGAGCAGGTCGAGGGCGACGACGTCTCGACCTCGGCCGACGTCTTCTGCTGGGCCTCGACCATGGTCTACGCGGCCACCGGCGAGCCCCCCTTCGGCCAGGACTCGATCATGGCCGTGATCAACCGGATCGTGCACCACGAGCCCAGCCTGGGCGGCATCCAGCCGCCGCTGCGCGACCTCCTGCTCGACTGCCTGGCCAAGGACCCCGCCGCCCGCCCGCGCACCCGTGACGTCCTGATGCGCCTGCTCGGCCAGGCCGAGGTCGCCACCCCGGTGCCCACGGCCACCGGCGAGGCCCCCACCGAGATGCTGAGCGCGGGCGCCGCCCTGGCCGGGGTCGAGGGCTACCTCGACGCCCAGGCCACGCACATCGACGGCGGGGCCGTGCGCACGACCGTCCAGGAGTATCCGCGCGCCGTCGGCTACACCCAGACCGACGTGCTCGCCGCGCTGCCGCCGCGCACCGCCGCCCGGATCGCCCGCAAGGCCCGGGTGCCGTGGTTCATCACCGCCGCGGCCGTGTCCTTCGCTGTGTTCACCGCGGGCGGCGCCGGCATGGTCGTCTACAAGATGGTCAGCGAGAGCAAGCCGAGCAACGCGCCGGTCCTGGTGCCGAGCGACGGAGGTCTCAACGACGCCCAGCAGACGGGCAAGGGGAGACCGAAGTCGAGCACCAACACCAGCGGCGACGGGATCAACCCGCTCCCGGGCGACCCGTCCGCCACGACCTCGGTCTCCACCCGGCCCACCCAGACGCTGTCGAGCTCGCCCGGCAAGCCCACGGCCAAGCCGACGAAGCCGACCAAGCCCACCTCCGCGCCGCCGACCTCGCCCCCGGTGACCGACCCGCCGACCTCGCCGCCGGTGACCGACCCGCCGGTGACCGACCCGCCCTCCTCCGGCCCGGAGACCCCGCTCAACCCCTGAGAGCCCGATCCGGACTACGCTGGCGCCGTTGACATGAGTGCCACATCACAACGGAGTGATGAAGGGGTCGCGTTAAAAAATGGGCAAGATGCGGAAACTCGAAGAGGCCAAGGACGAGCTCCTGCAGCGGGCCGCCCGGATCGGCGCCAAGCCGGGCGGGGAAGGCCCGGTGCTGGAGTTCCTGCGGCTCTACTACCGGCAGGTCGCGCCGGAGGACCTGCTCACCCGGGACCCGGCCGACGTGGTCGGTCCGGCGCTGGCGCACCGCTCGCTGGGCGAGCAGCGCACCGCGGGCGAGAAGAAGGTGCGGGTCTACTCGCCGACCCTCGCCGAGTACGGCTGGGACCCCGGGCACACCGTGGTGCAAGTGATCACGGACGACATGCCGTACCTGATCGACTCGATCGCGATGGAGCTGGGCCGGCACGAGCTCGGCGTCCACCTGATCTTCCATCCGCTGTTCGGCGTGGACCGCGACCCCGGCGGCGCCCTCACCGGCTTCCGGCACAGCCGCGACATCCTGGACGACGTCGACGAGTCCTGGGTCCACATCGAGGTCGACCGGACCACCGACCCGGCCCTCCTGGCCCAGATCGAGGCCGACCTGCGGCGCATCCTCCAGGACGTCCGGGTGGCGGTCGAGGACGAGCCCATGATGCGCTCCCTCGCCGGCCAGATCGCCCTGGAGGTCAGGGAGGAGCCGCCCCCGCTGCCCGACAAGGAGATCGAGGAGTCGGTCGAGCTGCTCGACTGGCTGGCCGACGGCCACTTCACCTTCCTCGGCTACCGCGACTACGACCTCTCCGAGGACGGCACCGCCCTGCGCCCCGTCACCGGGAGCGGCCTGGGCATCCTGCGCGAGGAGAAGGACGAGTCGGTCAGCTTCGCCGCGCTTCCCCCCGAGGCGCGCGAGAAGGCGCGCGAGCCCAAGATGCTGGTCCTCACCAAGGCCAACAGCCGGGCGACGGTCCACCGGCCGCACTACCTGGACTACATCGGCGTCAAGCGGTTCGAGAACGGCGAGGTCGTCGGCGAGCGCCGCTTCCTCGGCCTGTTCACCCATGTCGCCTACAGCGAGTCGATCTCCCACATCCCGGTGCTCAAGCGCAAGCTCGACGAGGTGCTGGACCAGGCCGAGGTCACCGCCGACTCCTACGACGGCCAGGACCTGGTCGAGATCCTCGAGGACTATCCCCGGGACGAGCTGTTCCAGACCCACGTGGACGACCTGGGGCCCATCGCGCTCGGCGTCCTGCGCCTGCGCGACCGGCGGCAGCTCAAGCTGTTCCTGCGCAAGGACGACTACGGCCGCTACATGTCGTGCCTGGTCTACCTGCCGCGCGACCGCTACACGACCCAGATCAGGCTGCGGATCCAGGAGATCCTGCGCCGTGCCTTCAACGGCGTCACCGTCGACTACTCCGCCCAGGTCACCGAGGGCGTCCTGGCCCGGCTGCACGTGGTCGTGCGGGGCGTGCGCGGCAGGCCGCTCCCCGAGGTCGACGCCGACGAGCTGGAGCAGCGCCTGGCCGCCGCGACCCGCTCCTGGGCCGACGACCTGACCGACGCGATCGTCCAGCAGTGCGGCGAGGAGGCGGCCCGGAAGCTGTCGGTGAAGTACGGCGACGCCTTCCCCGAGGGCTACAAGGCCGACTTCCCGGCCCGGACGGCCGTCCACGACCTGCGGCGGCTCGACGCGCTCGACGAGCCCGAGCAGACCACCATCAGCCTCTACGAGCCCTACGAGGCCGCGCCGGGCGAACGCCGGCTCAAGATCTACCACCTGGGCTCGCCCATCTCGCTGTCGCACGTCCTGCCGCTGCTCCAGCACATGGGCGTCGAGGTCGTCGACGAGCGGCCGTACGAGATCAACACCGGCGACCGCCGCCGCTACTGGATCTACGACCTGGGCCTGCGGCACGGCGACACCGAGGTCGACGAGTCGCGGCTCAAGGGCCTGTTCCAGGAGGCGTTCCTGGCGCTGTGGAAGGGCGAGATCGAGTCCGACGGCTTCAACGCCCTCGTCCTGCACGGCGGCCTCACCTGGCAGCAGGCCATGGTGCTGCGCGCCTACGCCAAGTACATGCGGCAGACCGGCACGACCTTCACCCAGCGCTACATCGAGGAGGTGCTGGAGCGGAACGCGCCGATCGCCCGGCTGCTGGTGCAGCTCTGGGAGTCGCGGCTCAACCCCTCGCTCCAGACCGGGGCGTTCGAGCGGACCGAGGCCATCGCGGAGGAACTGGGCGGGCGCCTCGACGAGGTCGCCAGCCTGGACGAGGACCGGATCCTCCGCGGCTTCTTCTCGATGATCTCCGCGACGCTCCGCACGAACTTCTGGCAGGGCAAGCCCTACCTGGCGCTGAAGTTCGATCCCTCGCTGATCCCCGACCTCCCGCAGCCCCGCCCCAAGTTCGAGATCTTCGTCTACTCGCCCCGGGTCGAGGGCGTCCACCTGCGGTACGGATCGGTGGCACGCGGCGGGCTGCGCTGGTCGGACCGGCGCGAGGACTTCAGGACCGAGATCCTCGGCCTGGTCAAGGCGCAGGCCGTGAAGAACACCGTGATCGTCCCGGCGGGGGCCAAGGGCGGCTTCGTCGGCAAGCAGCTCCCCGATCCGGCGGTCGACCGGGAGCGGTGGCTGGCCGAAGGCATCGAGTGCTACAAGGAGTTCATCTCCGGGCTGCTCGACCTCACCGACAACCTGGTCGACGGGAACGTCGTCCCGGCCCCGCAGGTCGTCCGGCACGACGGCGACGACCCCTACCTGGTCGTCGCGGCCGACAAGGGCACCGCGACCTTCTCCGACATCGCCAACGGCGTCGCGAAGGAGTACGGGTTCTGGCTGGGCGACGCGTTCGCCTCGGGCGGCTCCGTCGGCTACGACCACAAGGCCATGGGCATCACCGCCAGGGGCGCCTGGGAGTCGGTCAAGTACCACTTCCGCTCGATGGGCCGCGACTCCCAGACCGAGGACTTCACCGTCGTCGGCGTCGGCGACATGTCCGGTGACGTGTTCGGCAACGGCATGCTGCTGTCGGAGCACATCAAGCTGGTCTGCGCCTTCGACCACCGGCACATCTTCCTCGACCCGGACCCCGATCCCGCGGCGTCGTTCGCCGAGCGCCAGCGGATGTTCGCGCTGCCGCGCAGCTCCTGGGCCGACTACAACCCGTCGCTGATCTCGGCCGGAGGCGGGATCCATCCGCGCTCGGCCAAGTCGATCAGGCTGACGCCCGAGGTGCGGGAGGCGCTCGGCATCGACCCGTCGGTGCAGGCGCTCACCCCGTTCGAGCTGATGCGGGCCGCGCTCCTCGCCCCGGTCGACCTGCTGTGGAACGGAGGCATCGGCACCTACGTGAAGGCGTCGTCGGAGAACAACGCCGACGTCGGCGACAAGGCGAACGACGCGATCCGCGTGGACGGCGGCGAACTGCGCTGCAAGGTCATCGGCGAGGGCGGCAACCTCGGCCTCACCCAGCTCGGACGGATCGAGTTCGCCCGCTCCGGCGGCCTGGTCAACACCGACTTCATCGACAACTCCGCGGGCGTCGACACCTCCGACCACGAGGTGAACATCAAGATCCTGCTCGACCAGGTCGTCAGGGACGGGGAGCTGACGCTCAAGCAGCGCGACGGCCTCCTCGACGAGATGACCGACGAGGTCGGCGCGATGGTCCTGCGGGACAACTACCGGCAGAACGTCGTGCTGGCCGCCGCCCGCGCCCAGGCCCCGGACATGCTCCACGTCCACGCCCGCTACCTGCGGCGCCTCGAACGCGACGGCAAGATCAACCGTCGGCTGGAGTTCCTGCCCGACGACAAGGCGATGGCCGAGCGCCGCCAGCAGGGCATCGGCCTGACCCAGCCGGAGTTCTCGGTCGTGCTCGCCTACTCCAAGCTCACCCTCGACCAGGAGCTGCTGGAGTCCGATCTGCCCGACGACCCCTACCTGGCGTCCTGGCTGGTCCAGTACTTCCCGACGGCCCTGCGGACGACGTTCCGCGCGCACATGGACCGGCACCCGCTGCGCCGCGAGATCATCGCGACCCAGGTGGTGAACGACCTGGTCAACAACTCCGGCTGCACGTTCTCCTTCCGCCTGAACGAGGAGACCGGCGCGTCGGCGTCCGACCTGGCCCGCGCCTACCTGGTGGCCCGCGAGGTCTTCGACATGCCGCGCTTCTGGGCGGCGGTCGAGTCGCTGGAGGGCGTCGTCGACCAGCAGACCCAGACCGCGATGCTGCTGGAGGCGCGCAAGCTCACCGAGCGGGGCGCGCGCTGGCTGCTGCACAGCAGGCGGCCCCCGTTCGACATCAGGGAGACCATCGACTCCTTCGCGCCCGGCGCGCTGGCGCTCGTCCCGGGACTGCCCAAACAGCTCGCGGGGCGCGACCTGGAGGCCTTCGGCGAGCGGCGCGACGCGTTCACCGCGCGGGGCGTCCCGGCGGACCTGGCCGAGCAGGTCGCGATGATGGTCCCGGCCTACTCGACGCTCGACATCGTCGACATCTCCCGGGCGACCGGCCACTCCGTCGAGGAGGTCGCCGACGTCTACTTCGACCTCGCCGACCGGCTCCAGCTGGCCCGCCTGCGCGAACGGGTGATCGCCCTGCCGCGTGACGACCGCTGGAAGTCCATGGCCCGCTCGGCCCTGCGCGACGACCTGTACGCCGCGCACGCCGAGCTCACCAGCGACGTCCTGCGCAACACCGCGACGGACACGCCGGAGGCGCGGCTGGAGGAGTGGGCGGAGAAGAACGACTCGTCGGTGCTGCGGGCCCGCCAGACCCTCTCGGAGATCTGGGAAAGCGACAGCCACGACCTGGCCACGCTTTCGGTGGCACTGCGGGCGATCCGCACGTTGGTCCGGGCGAGCACGCTGCCGGGCTGATTCAGTGAGCGGTACGGAGGAGCGGGACGAGCAGCGGTCAGGAAGTCCGCCCCGCTCCTCCGTAGTCCTGGGAGGGCCCTGAGGGGCCTTCTAGGGGGTCGTTTCCGCGGCGACGGCCTTGCGGGTGGCGCCGGTGATCGACGCGTCGCCCCGGGCGGGGATCGCCGCCAGGTACTGGATCAGGGTGGTGCTGGTCAGCGAGGTCGCCTTGCCCTCGGGCACGAGGCCGATCAGGTCGCCGGCGACCGGGATGCCTTTCCCGGCGTAGGACTCCTGCTGCTGGAGCACGTACCAGACGACGGCGCCGCCGTCGGCGGTCCGCAGCGCGTAGGTCTGCCCCGGCACCGCGGAGAACCGGGTGCCGAAGGTCAGCCTGGCCTTGGCGAGCTGGCTCTTGACCTGCTGGAGCACGTCGTAGGTCTGCGTGGTCTGGGAGCCCGCGGCGATCCCGGCCGCGCCGGGCGCCTTCGGGCCGGAGTCGAGCAGGACGGCGTGCGCCTCGCCGAGCGAGGCGGGGGCCACGGAGAGGCCCTCGCCGGTGGCGGGCCTGGCGTAGCCCTCGGCGTCCAGCTCGATGCCGTCGATCGGGCCGCCGTCGCGGCGCTGAGGGTCGGCGGCCAGCTTCCAGGTGCCGCCCGCCTCGTCCTGGACGAACAGCAGCGCGTGCCGGATCTTCGCGCCCTTGGCGGCGGACTCGGTGTCCACCGCGAACCAGCGCGGGTGCCCGCTGAGGCGCGGGATGTAGAAGCGGGGCGCGGTGAACGCGTACGGCCGCAGCTTCGTCCTCGAGGCCGCGTGCAGCTTGTAGGCGGCGACGTCCATGTCGAGCTGCGGTCCCGTCTCGACCGTGGCGAGCAGGGCCGGGTCGAGCGCCTTGTCCGCCCTGGCGTTGGTTGCGGCGTAGGAGGTGAGGACGGTCCGCGCCTGCTCCTTGGTGAGCGCGGGAGCCGCCGGGGCCGCGGCGTCCTCGGCGCGGCCGCAGGCCGCGGTGAGGGCCGCGGTGAGGGCCGCGGGAAGGAGAAGCGCCGCGATGACGGGAGCGCGCATGGAGAGCCTCGCTGGGTGAAGGTCGGGAACGCCCGTAGCATCGCACAGTGAACGGGCGATCACCCATTGTTCACCCGAGGAAATCTCAGGCCGTTTTGACCTGCACCCGGACGGGGCCGCCGCCGGCCGCGACGATCGCGATCCTGGCGGGGTTCTTCACCTTCTTGACGGGCTTGGGCGGGACCACCGCCGCGTACTGGAGGTTGGCCGAGATCCGCATCTGCATGCCGACGGCCGGGGTGGGCAGCAGATGGCCGGCGTCGGCGGGGGCCTCCAATGGGCCGACGTCGGTCCTGCGGGTCAGCGCGACGTCGTGCGCCAGCGGGTAGAGCACCATGCACCCGCCGTCCTTCGTCCTCAGCGGGAAGACCGGCAGCTGCGGGGCGGTGTAGGCGCTGCCGTAGATCAGGTCCTTCTTGCCCGCCGCCTTGTCCTCCTTGGCGCTCTGGGTGGCCAGGCCGGTGGTGAACGGGCCGGACTGGAGCGAGGGGGCGGAGAAGCTCTTCGAGCCGTCCTCGGCGACCGCCGCCTGGAGCGAGGCGACCAGGGAGGGGCCGACCAGCAGGCTCTCGTCACGGGTGGCCATCGCCGTCGCGTACCCGTCGGCGTCGGTGGCGATCTGCGGGAGCTTCGCCCCCTTGACCGGGGTGACCGCGATGCTGAGCCGGAACCGCTGCCCCGGCGACTTCTTGATCAGGGCCAGCAGGCTCGGGGTCCCGTTCCTGGTCACGTTCGCCACGAACCACTGGGGATAGCCGCCGAGACGCGGCACCCACAGGGTGGGCTCGCCGTAGCTGAAGCGCATCGGCGGGATGCCCGTCCTGGCCGCCTTGCGGAACTCCGACGCCGTGACGGCCACCTGCCCGTCGTCGGCCCAGGTGAGCCCGAGCCGCTCGTCCGCGGTGGCCCTGGCCACGTCGTCGTTGTTGGCCCACAGGTTGAAGGCCTTGAGCGCCGAGGCGGGGGTGAGCGGGGTGTCCGTGGCGGGCGCGGCCACCGCCACCGGGGTGGCCCTGGGCTTCGCGGGCCGGTCCGAGCAGCCGCTCAGGGCCCCGGCGGACAGCAGGACGAAGCCGGTGACCATCGCGGTCGTTCGCCCGGTCGTCCGCCCGGTCGTTCGCCCGGAAGCGTGGCCTTTCCCCATGGATCGCCAAGTGTAGCCGGGCTATAAGCTGGGCGGGTGGCAGCCATCGACCCCATGGATCAGATCAAGGAGCTCGGCGCGACCCTCGACGGCATCGAAGCCGTCATGGATCTCGACGTGATGCGCCGAGACATCGCCGAGCTGCGCGACCAGGCCGCGGACCCCGACCTCTGGAGCGACCAGGAGCACGCGCAGAGCGTGACCAGGAAGCTCTCGAGCCTGGAGTCCGAGGTCACGAGGGTCGAGGCGCTCCGCGGACGCCTTGAGGATCTCGAGGTGATGTACGAGCTGGCCTCGGAGGAGGCCGACGCCGACACCAAGGCCGAGGCCGACGCCGAGCTGGAGGGCCTCGCCAAGGAGATGCGCACCCTCGAGGTCCGCACCCTGATGTCCGGCGAGTACGACGCCCGCGAGGCCCTGGTCTCGATCAACGCCCAGGCGGGCGGAGTCGACGCCGCGGCCTTCTCCCAGCAGCTCCAGCGCATGTACCTGCGGTGGGCCGAGCGCCACGGATACCCGACGGAGATCTACGAGACCTCCTTCGCCGAGGAGGCGGGCATCAAGTCCACCACCTTCGCGGTCAAGGTCCCCTACGCCTACGGCACCCTGCGCGGCGAGCACGGCACCCACCGGATGGTCCGCATCTCGGCCTACGACAACCAGGGGAGGCGGCAGACCTCGTTCGCGGGCGTCGACATCGTCCCGGTCGTCGAGCAGTCCGACCATGTGGAGATCAACGAGGACGATCTGCGGATCGACGTGTACCGCTCGTCCGGCCCCGGCGGCCAGGGCGTCAACACCACCGACTCCGCCGTCCGGATCACCCACCTGCCGTCCGGCATCGTGGTCTCCTGCCAGAACGAGCGCTCGCAGCTCCAGAACCGCGCCTCGGCGATGAACGTCCTCCAGGCCAAGCTGCTGGAGCGCAAGCGCCAGGAGGAGGCCGACGAGCTGAACAAGCTGCGCGGTGAGGGCACCAGTTCCTGGGGCACCCAGATCCGCAGCTACGTGGTCCACCCGTACCAGATGGTCAAGGACCTCAGGACCCTCCACGAGGAGGGCAACCCCGAGCGGGTCCTCGACGGCTGGATCGACGACTTCCTCGAGGCCGAGATCCGCTGGCTCCGCAAGGGCGAGGCCGAAGAGGCGTCGCAGTAGTCCCCCTCGCCCGTCCCCCTCGCCCTAGGCGAGGTGGGGCGCCAGCAGGCTGAAGGCCAGGATGAGCAGCAGCGCCGCGGCGATCGCGAGCTGCTGAGGGGTGAAGCCGCCGTGGTCGTGCATCTGCGCGCGCACGGCGCGGCAGCTGCTGCACCGTCCTTCTTCGACCGGTCCCGCGCAGTAGGCGCAGATCAAATGATCACAACTCATGAGCGTGTCCTCCTTCCCTTGCTGACGCACCGATGTCCCGAAGAGGGACTATCCATGCCAGTGTCACCCCTAGACTGCTCCTCAGCCAACTCCGAGGGGGACACCATGGCCCATCAGCCCCTAGACTGGCGCACCGTGATGCAGCCGTGATTAATTTCGACAACGTCACCAAGGTCTACCCGAACCAGAACCGCCCAGCCCTCCAGCACTGCAACGTCGCCGTTGAAAAGGGCGAGTTCGTGTTCCTGGTGGGTCCGTCGGGGTCGGGTAAGTCGACGTTCCTTCGCTTGATCCTCAAGGAAGAGCGTCCTTCGCAGGGACACGTGTACGTGGCCGGCAAGGACCTCAACAAGCTGACCAACTGGAAGGTGCCGCACCTCCGGCGGCGCATCGGTTGTGTCTTCCAGGACTTCAGGCTGCTGCCCAACAAGAACGTCTTCGAGAACGTGGCTTTCGCCCTCGAAGTGATCGGCAAGCCCCGGCGCTTCATCTCCAAGGTCGTCCCCGAGGTCATCGACCTCGTCGGCCTCGAGGGCAAGGGCCACCGGATGCCGGACGAGCTCTCGGGCGGCGAGCAGCAGCGTGTCGCCATCGCGCGCGCGTTCGTGAACAGGCCGATGATCCTGCTGGCGGACGAGCCCACGGGAAACATCGACCCCGCGACCTCGATCGGCATCATGAAGGTGCTCGACCGGATCAACCGGACCGGGACCACCGTCGTGATGGCCACCCACGACGCCGCGATCGTGGACGCCTTCCGCAAGCGCGTGGTGGAGCTCGAGGACGGCAGGGTCGTGCGTGACCAGTCGCGCGGCGTCTACGGCCAGGCCTACTAAGGATTTTCGATGAGACTGCACTTCGTGTTCCAGGAGATCTGGATCGGCCTGCGCCGCAACCTGACGATGACGATCTCGCTCGTCATCACGGTCGCGATCGCCATGGCGCTGTTCGGCACCGGCATGCTGCTCAAGAAGCAGGTCGACTCCTCCAAGGGCTACTGGTACGACAAGGTCGAGGTGTCGATCTACCTGTGCACCAAGACGAGCTCGGAACCCAAGTGCAGCAAGAAGGACGCCACCGAGGACCAGATCGCCGAGCTCAAGGACAGCCTGAGCAAGCTGCCGGTCGTCGCCGACGTGAAGTTCGAGAGCAAGCAGGAGGCGTTCGACCGCTTCCAGAAGCTGTTCTCGAGCAGCCCCGGCATGTCCCAGGCGACCAAGGTCGGTGACATCCCGCCGTCGCTCCGGGTGAAGCTCAAGAACCCCGAGAAGATCAACGACGTGATCAGCCTGGGCGAGGCGTCCAAGGGCAACGGTGTCGACCAGGTCATCAACGAGCGCAAGCTGCTCGAGAAGCTGTTCAAGATCCTCAACGGGCTCCAGTGGGCGGCGCTGTTCATCGCGCTGATCCAGGTGTTCGCCTCGGTCCTGCTGGTCGGCAACACGGTCCGGCTGTCGGCGTTCAACCGGCGCCGGGAGACCGGCATCATGCGGCTGGTCGGCGCGTCGAACATGTACATCCAGCTTCCGTTCATCCTCGAGGGCGCGATCGCGGGCCTGGCGGGCGGCATCATCGCGGCGGTCATGCTGGTCGGCAGCAAGGTGCTGCTGATCGACCGGCTGGAGGACTCCCTCGGCTTCGCCAGCCACCTGACCTGGACGCAGGTGGCCGGGGTCATCATCTTCTCGGTCGCGGTCGGCGTGCTCCTCTGTGCGGGTGCCTCGTTCCTCACCCTGCGGCGGTACCTGAAGATTTAAGCTGCTCCTGTGGCACCTCCGGGCCGGGGCAGGGCGATCAGAGGGGCGGCCGTCGCGGCCGCCCTGGTGACGGCCTACGGCCTGGGAGCGGTCTCGAGCGGCCCCGGCCGTCCCTCGCGGATCGAGACCGCGGCCCACGAGCCCCCCTCGCTGCTCGACGAGGCGTCGCGGCGGATCTCGGCCTCGGCGGCGGAGCCCGTCGGCACCGACCGGCTCAGGAACGCGGCGATCGCCGGGATGCTCAAGGAGCTGGGCGACCCGTGGGCGCGGTACTACCCGGCCCAGGACTACACCGACTTCACCGGCTGGCTGAACGCCGAGCGCAGGTCCGTCAAGCCCGATCCCGAGACGGGCGACGTCACGGTGCGGCACGAAAAGCAGGTGACGGTCGTCCGGGTGGCGGTGTTCACTCGGGGGGTCGGCGCGCAGGTGCGCGCCGCGGTGCGCGGCTCGCGCGCGGTGATCCTCGACCTGAGGGGCAATCCGGGCGGGCTGCTGGACGAGGCCGTGGAGACCGCGTCGGCCTTCCTGGCCGCGGGACCGGTGGTGACGTACGAGAAGCGCGGCCTGGCCCCCGAGGTGATTCAGGTCACATCTCCAGGCGATGTGCGGGTCCCCGTCGTCGTACTGGTCGACGGGGGAACGGCGAGCGCCGCGGAGATCGTCGCAGGCTGCCTGCGGGACCGGGACCGGGCGGTGATCGTAGGATCACGTACGTTCGGGAAGGGGACGGTTCAGGAGCCGGTCAGGCTTTCGGACGGATCGGCGGTCGAACTGACCGTCGGTCGCTACCGTACCCCCGGCGGCCGTAACCTCGAGGGGGTCGGCATCGAGCCGGACGTGGCGGTCCGGTCGGCAGACGCCGAGCAGCGCGCCCGGGACGTGCTGGACGTTGAGTAGGGGAGAACTGAGCTAGTGCCGCGCGAACAGGGCCAGAAGTACATCGCCCAGAACAAGAAGGCGCGCTACGACTACCACATCGTGGACACCTGGGAGGCGGGCATGGTGCTGACCGGGACCGAGGTGAAGTCGCTGCGCCAGGGCCGGGCGTCGCTGACGGACGGCTACGCCGCCGTCGACGGCCACGACGAGGTCTTCCTCTACAACGTGCACATCCCGGAGTACTCGCAGGGCACCTGGACCAACCACACGGCCAGGCGGACCCGCAAGCTGCTGCTGAACCGCCGCGAGATCAGCAAGATCATCAAAGAGACCAACGAGCCGGGATTGACGCTCATCCCGCTGTCCCTGTATTTCAAGGACGGCAGGGCCAAGGTCGAGATCGGTCTCGCCCGCGGCAAGAAGGACTACGACAAGCGGCAGACCATCGCCAAGCGGGACTCCGACCGGGAGATCGCCCGGACGATGCGCGCACGGAACAAGGGCCGGTGAACGTCGAGTGACTCGAACGTCGAGGAGGACTCGCCGGATTCTGGCGGCCTCGACCGGTTCCGTGCTCGCCCTGGGCACTCTCTCGGCCTGCGCGCAGGCCTCCCCGTTCTCCACGGTCAAGGACTTCCTGATCGCCTGGCAGGTCGGCAACTACGACGCCGCCGCCAGGAAGACCGACGCCGCCGACAAGAAGGCCGTCGAGGCCGCCCTGGAGGACGTCAGGACCCAGCTGGACGCCGCCTCGCTGCGGCTCCAGCTCAAGTCGGCGCCGACCTCGGGAGTCCCCGACGATCCGGGCCGGGTGGACCGCAAGGGCGACGAGGCGTTCGCCCGGTTCGTGGTCCGGATCGACCTCGGTGAGAACGGCAAGCCCTGGCAGTACCTGAGCGGCATGTCGCTCAAGCGCTCCGGCGGCTCGTGGAAGGTCGTCTGGAGCCCGTCGGTGATCCATCCGTCCCTGAAGGACGGCGGAAGGCTCGCGGTCGTCTCCGAGACGCCCAGGCGCGCCCTCATCCAGGACAACAAGGGCAGGAGCCTGCTGCGGCAGGAGCAGACGGCCCTGATCGGCGTGGTGCCCGGCCAGGTGAAGAACGCGGCGGCCACCGCCAAGGCGATCGGCACGGCCACCGGCCAGGACGTCGAACGGCTCGAGGGCCGCATCTCCTCGGCCCCGCCCAAGGACTTCCTCCAGCTCGCCTCGCTGCCCGGCACCGACCCGACGGTCCTCAAGCTGCGGACGACGGCGCCGGACGTCAGGATCTTCGAGCGCGAGCAGCCCAACCAGCCGGTCATGGCCAAGGAGCTGCTCGGGTCCGTCGGTCCCGCCACCACCGACCTGCTGACCCAGGTCGGTGCGCCCTACCAGCCGGGCGACACCGTCGGCGAGTCCGGTCTCCAGCTGCTCTACCAGCGCCGTCTCGCGGGCCAGCCGAAGGTCACCGTCGTGGTCCTCAACCCCGGCGCGCCCGCCACGGTGGTCCAGGACTTCAACGAGAACACCGACGACACCACCGGCACGGGCACCGGGACCGGCACGACGCCGGGCGACCCCGGTTCCGACGACGAGGCCACGACCTCGGTCAAGGAGCCGCGCGCGGTCCGCACCACGCTCGACCGCGACTACCAGGCCAGGGCCGAGAACGCGCTGCGCCCGCTCAACCTGCCGGCCTCCATCGTGACGGTCAGGGCCCAGACCGGCGAGGTCGTCGCGGCGGCCAACAACAACACCGGCGGCGTCAACAAGGCCTTCCTCGGCCAGTACGCGCCGGGCACGATCTTCGCGCCGGTCCTGGCGGGCCCGATGTTCGCCAACGGCCGGCTCTCCCCCGGGCCCCAGGAATGCCCGGCGGCCAGCGACGCCGGCGGGGTGAGCCTGTCCTCGCCCGCCCGGAAGAACTCCACCGTCAGCCTGAACTTCGCCTCCGGCTGCCGGACGGCCATCGCCGGGCTCGGCGCGTCCCTGGACGCCAAGACCTACCGTGAGGCGCTGCGCTCCTTCGGCCTCGACGTCAACTGGGGCCTGTCGAACGTCCCGCACTCCACGGCGGTCGTGCCGGAGCCCAAGACCCCGGCCGACCAGGTCAACGAGATGCTCGGCGAGGGCCGGATCACCGTCAGCCCGCTGACGATGGCCCTGGTGGCCGCGGCCATCCAGAACAACGCCTGGCACGCCCCGAGCATCCTCGTCTCACCCTCCTCCGACGAGGCGCAGGACATCCGCAACCTGTCCCCGCGGGTCTTCAACGGCCTGAGCAGCATCATGCGGGCCGGGGTGAAGAACGGCGGCTCGGCCAAGGGCACCGGCTTCGCGGGCGGCCTCGTCTCGACGGTCACCATGCCCGACGGCAAGACGGTCTCCTGGTTCATCGGCTACACCACCAGCGACCTGGGCGTCGCGATCGCCGTCGAGGGCAACGTCAACATGGTGCGCCTCGCCCACGACCTGATCACCGCCAAGACCACCATCCCCACCCCGGCGACCCCGGGCACCACCGCGACACCCGGCACCACCGCGACCCCCGGCACCACCACGCCGACGGTCCCGCAGGTTCCGGCCTGATCGCGGACGATCAGCGACACGTCACGGCCCCGCCACCGGTTTTGTGATCACTTTGCCCAGAGTGATCAACCCGGAGCGGGGCCGGACGCGTCTCTACGGATGATCGGGGATCCCGCTTGGGGGGTTGCGGGCTCCGATCGCCGTGATGCGACCGGGGGCTCGCCTCGAGCGAGACCCTGTGTCCGGACCGGCCCGACCCTGCCGGTCACCCCGGTGGACGCCCGCTGTCGCGCGTCCACCGGGGTTCACGTGTCCCAGACGCGGCGGAATAACGGTTGGCCGCCGTGCGCTCTACCCGGTAAGCTGTCAGCATTGACAACTCCACATGGGGCTGACTGGTTTCGACTGCGGTAGTCGTGCCAGGAGAAGCGGGCCGAGGGTGGCTTACGCGACCTCGTAAATCCTGCGTTAGCAAACCAATAAGTGCCAACTCTAAGCGCACTGACTTCCAGCTCGCTGCGTAAGTAGCGACCTGTGGTCTGTCGGCCCGGGCTTGTCTCCGTCCCGGGATCCGGCATCGCTAGGAGACTCCACCTGTAACCCCGGTCACGGGGGGTGCAGGGAAACCAAACAGTGACTGGGCCTGGCGGTGTATTGCCTGTGAAAGCACCGAGGCCGAGTAGACCGATGCACAAGGCTGCGCCCGGAGAAGTCCTGTCTCATTGCCGTAGGACCAGGGTTCGATTCCCTGCAGCTCCACCCGTTCGTGGGCCGTCATGGCCGGAAGCTCCCGCTTCCCGCCGTGGCGGCCTTCGTCATTTCCCGGTCGCGCCGCGATTCCCGGTTACTGTCCAGTCGTTGGGACGGTGTTGATCCAAAGGGAGCGCTGGTGGTAGTTATGGGTGTGCTGTACGACACGTGCGAGGTCGGCAGGGCCTTTGGGCATGGGGGCTGCGGGGGTTTGGGGCGAACGGCGTTCTAACTTGTTATCGACGCGGGGCGTCAGAAATGTTGATCTTCGCGTAGCCTGTGCCGCATGTCCGATCAGGGG
Organism: Actinocorallia longicatena; assembly: GCF_039534125.1. NCBI lineage: Bacteria > Bacillati > Actinomycetota > Actinomycetes > Streptosporangiales > Thermomonosporaceae > Actinocorallia > Actinocorallia longicatena. Next base: position 28,582 of record NZ_BAAAUV010000023.1, read on the forward strand.
GAGCTTTCGGCGCGTCCGGAATCCGGAGTCGAAGGTGGAGCCGTGCAGCACGATAACGATGACTTTGAAGCCGGGATGCCCATGACGGGGCCCCAGGCTGTTTTTCCCGAGCCGGTGGCGTCGGGGGAGTACTCCGTCGTGCCTCCGCGCACGCCCGGACAGGGTGAGACGGGACAGAGCGAGACGGGGACGCCCGGCGCCGAGCCGCAGGGACCCGGGTTCGGCCAGGACGACCCGGGGGTCTTCAACGCCTTCGGCCAGGGTCAGGCGGCCCAGGGTCAGGCGGCCGCGGTGCAGCCGCAGAACGTCGCCCTGCAGGGTCACGGCGGCCTGACCGGCGAGCAGCCGGTGTTCCGGGCGCCCGCGGTGCCCGCCGCCAGGGAGGCCGAGGGCGTCGAGCTCGGTGAGCTCGACGAGGGGCCGGGAGTCGCGCAGTACGCGGGTGTGGACATGTCCGGGCCCGCGGAGCCGCCGAAGGCCGGGATCCCCTCCTCGGGGAACTGGCAGATGCCCGAGTGGATGCGCGAGGAGACCGAGGCCAACCGGCGGGCCGGCGGCCCGGTCGGCGGCGGCGGTTTCGACGAGGGCGAGATGAAGAAGGACCGCTCGCGGACCTTCCTGTTCGCCGGGATCGGCGTGCTGGCGCTCGGCCTGTTCGTGGGGCTCGCCGTGGTCGTGCTCGGCGGTGACGACGGCGCCAAGGACGAGGGCGCCACGCCCTCGAAGGTGCAGCCCGCCGACTCGCCCTCACCCGAGCCCGCCGACACCGTCGACGTTCCGTCCCCGCCGGACAAGGCGCTGGTCAAGTTCAAGGGGACCGCCTCCCCGGTCGTCGGAACGGTCACCGACGCCCTCTCCGGGCTCGTGTACCCGAAGTTCGGCGGCAAGTGGGTCGTGCCGACCAAGCAGAACAAGCTCGGCCAGTCCGGCTGGACCGGCCAGCAGATCATGGTCACCGAGCACGTCGGCACCCAGTACTGGTACGGCACCATCCTGTCCTCGCCGCTCAGCCCCATAGAGCGTCGCGTGGCCACCGAGGGCGACGTGAAGAAGACGGCCATCGCCGCCTCCGCGTCCCTGCGGACCCGGCTGTACGCCTTCCGGCACGCCACCAAGCCGGTCGCCTCCCAGGAGATCACGGTCTCCGGGCACAAGGGCTGGGTCGTCGCGGACTACCTGACCTACAAGCGTCCGGGGATCAAGGCCACCGGCGAGGTCGTCGTGACCGCGGTGGTCGACACCGGCAGGGAGGTCCCGGCCGTGCTGTTCGTCTCGATGCCGAACACCGCGAAGAAGTCCTGGCCGGACATCAACGCCGTCCTCACCAAGATGAAGATCGCCTCCTAGTCGCCCGAACGGCGTTCTAGTAACTTGTGACTTACCCCTTCCCGAGGAGTAGGTCATGGCCATCGGCGTCACCGAGGAACACGAAGCACTCGCCGCGTCCGCGCGCGGGCAGGTGGAGCGGGGTGAGCCCGCCGCCGACCTGTACGGCGTGCACCTGCCCGAGGAACTCGGCGGGCAGGGCGGGTCCCTGGTCGAGCTGGCGGTGGTCGTCGAGGAGCTCGGCAGGTCCCGGCACTCGGGCCCGTTCGTGCCCACGGTGCTCGCCTCGGCGATGCTCGCGGGGTCGGCCGGGGCGCGGGAGTTCCTGCCGGGCCTCGCCGACGGGTCGCTGCGTGCGGCCGTCGCCCTGACGTCCGGCCTCGTGCGCGACGGGGAGAGCGTCTCGGGGACGGCCGGAGTCGTCCTCGGTGCGGCGGGCGCCGACCTGTTCCTGCTGCCGGTGGGCGAGTCCTGGGTGGTGCTCAGGGCCGGGCAGGTGACGGTCTCGGAGACCGAATCCCTCGATCTCGACCGTCCCGTGGCCGCGGTGGCGGTGGACGGGGCCGTCGCCCCCGAACTCGTGCTCGACGACGCCCCGATCGCGGTGGTCCTCGGGGCGGAGGCCTGCGGCGTCGCGGCCCGGGCCCTCGCGGACGCGGTCGACTACGCCCTGGTCAGGGAGCAGTTCGGCGGGCCGATCGGCCGGTTCCAGGGGATCAAGCACAAGCTCGCGCGGATGCTCGTGCTCGTCGAGCGGGCCCGCGCCGCGGTCTGGGACGCGGCCCGTTCGCGTGATCCCTACGCGGTCGCCTCCGCCGCCGTCCTCGCCCCGGATGCCGCCGTCCGGTGTGCCGCCGACAACATCCAGGTGCACGGCGGGATCGGCTACACCTTCGAGCACGACGCCCACCGGATCTACCGGCGGGCGCTGACCCTGCGGGCCCTGGTCCGGCGCGGCGAGGACGCCCTGGCCCTGCTGGCCCTCGCGGGCGCGAGGCCGTCGACGGGACTGGAGCTGCCGGCGGAGGCCGGGCCGCTGCGCGAGCGGATCGCCGCCGAGGTCGCCGGGCTGGCCTCCCTGGACGTCTTCGCCCAGCGGGCCGCGATGGCCGCAGGGGGATGGGTGACGCCGCATCTGCCCGTCCCCTGGGGGAGGGACGCCGGGCCGCTGGAGCAGGTCGTCATCGCCCAGGAGCTGAAGGCGGCCGGGGTGCGGACCGTCCCGCTGATGATCGGGTCATGGGTGGTGCCTTCGCTGGTGGCCTACGGCTCGGACGAGCAGCGCGAGCGTTTCCTGCCGCCGACCCTGCGCGGCGAGATCATCTGGTGCCAGCTCTTCAGCGAGCCCGAGGCGGGCAGCGACCTGGCGTCCCTGCGGACCAAGGCCGTGAAGGTCGAGGGCGGCTGGGAGATCACCGGGCAGAAGATCTGGACGTCCCTGGCCCGCGAGGCCCAGTGGGGCATCTGCCTGGCCCGCAGCGATCACTACGCCCCCAAGCACCAGGGCATCACCTACTTCCTGGTCGACATGGCCTCGCCCGGCATCGAGATCAGGCCGCTCCAGGAGTGCACGGGCGACGCCGTCTTCAACGAGGTCTTCCTCGACACCGTCTTCGTCCCCGACGAGCTGGTCGTCGGCCCGGCCCACTCCGGCTGGCAGGTCGCCCGCACCACCCTCGCCAACGAGCGGGTCGGCCTGACCTCCTCCTTCCAGCTCGGCGCCGACCTGCCGAGCCTGGTCCGGCTGATGAACGAGCTGGGCGCCGCGAGCGACCCGGTGGCGCTGCGCGGGCTCGGCGCCCTCGCCGCAGACGAGCACGCCTACCTGCTGCTGGGCCTGCGGGCGACGATGAAGCAGCTCTCGGGCACCGACCCGGGCGCGACGGCCAACGTCCGCAAGCTGGTCGCGATGGAGCACGGCCAGCTCGTCACGGAGTTCGGCCAGGAGCTGCTGGGCGACCGGGGCGCACTGACCGGAGGCTGGAAGGCGGCCCTGCCCGAACGCTGGACGCGCTACCTGCTGGCGTCGCGGGCCATGACGATCGGCGGTGGCACGACCGAGGTCAACCTGAACGTCATCGGCGAGCGGCTGCTGGGACTGCCGCGCGACGCCTGATCACTTGAAGGTGTAGGCCACGCCGAGGCCCGCTCCGCCGATCATGCCGACGCCGCTCATCTGGAACAGGACGGTCACGTCCTTGAGCTGGCCCTTGGCGGGCGGGCCCACGGCCAGGTCGCTCACGTTGACGTTCAGCCCGGACAGCGCGGTGATCGGGAACTTGTCGCGGTAGTCCGAGGGCAGGAGCGGATAGAAGATCGTGGCCGGCAGGCCGTTGATCGTGTAGGTGTAGAACGAGGTCTTCTTGACCCGGGCCTTCTGGACGCCCGGGTAGTTCTTCACCAGGCGCGTCAGGGTGTGCGGGTCGGCGTTGATCAGGATCTCGTCGAGCTGGAACGAGGTCAGGGTCTCGGTCTTCACGGGACCGCTGCCGACCCGGGTCTTGCGGGTGTTCCCCTTGATCGTGACGACCGTCGTGGAGAACTTCTTCACGCACTTCTTGCCGTTCCACTTCGAGCGGACCGTCGTGGCCCGCATCGTGAACTTCGGCGGGAGCGTGAAGGTGGCCTTCTCCTGAAGGCACTCGTTGCCGGTGACCTGGAAGGTCACCAGGTTCGTGAGCCGGTCGAAGGAAGTGATCTTCGTCGGGACGGTCGCGGGCTTCGGGAACTGCTGCTGCGGGGGCGGCGGCGCCTGCTGCGCGGGGGGCGGCGGCGCGGCCGGGAGCGCGGGCGAGGTGACGGGCGCCTGGACGAACGGCTTGGGGGCCCCGGGATAGTCCTCGGACACCGGGGTGACCTCGGTGTCGATCGCCCGCCCCGCCTCGAACGGATTCCCGATCTTGACCAGGCTCAGGGTCGCCGTCGGGATGAAGGCGATGGCAATGATCGTGACCAGGCCGATGGTGCGGTCGGTACGACGATCCACGGGACTTCCTCCTGGGGGCTCAGGGGAGAATTCAACCGCATAGAACCCATAAGTAACAACGGCGGGGGTGACGGAAGACTACTGAATTCACATATCGGTCGCCCGGCCGGAGGACCCTCGCGGGGAAACTGCGACCTAGTTGGTATGCGCGGGCGGCCTGATGGGCGGCCAGATCGAACTCCGCGAGGGGCTTCCCGGCCACCGAACCCTCGTAGCCCCAGCCGTCCAGGAGGTCCAGGACGGGCCCGACGGTGCCGTGCCTGGCCTCGAGTTCCAGCAGCAGGACGGGCAGGTCGCGGCGGATCGTCAGCTCCGCTCCGCGCAGGGCCGCGAGCTCGTGGCCCTCGATGTCCATCTTGACGAAGCGCAGGTCGTCCAGGCCGAGGTCGTCGATCCGGACGGTCGGCACCGGGGTCGCGGCGGCCTCGCCCTCGGGCCGGTGCTCCACCGAGGAGATCCCGGCGAGCGCCCCGCCGGGAGGCCGCCAGAGGGTGGCGCCCGCTGTGTGGTCGGAGGCGGCGGCGGAGATCACCCGGGCGTCGCCGAAGGTCCGCTGGAGGAGCGCGGCGAGGCCGGGGTCGGCCTCGATCGTCACGACCCGGTCGGCGTGCCGCAGGAGCCGCTGGGTCCAGGGGCCGAACCAGCCGCCGACGTCGAGGGCGGTGCCGCCGGGCGGGACCAGCCGGCCGAGGTCCGCCAGTTCGGGCTCGATCCGCGGATAGGCGCGCCTGATCACCGCGCCGAGCAGGGGCTCGGGCGTCAGTGCGGCGATCGCCCGGGCGGCGCGCTGGCTCATGGGACCAGACCGTACCCGGCACCCCGCGTCAGGGGGCAAACTGGGCGGACCCGCCTTCCGGAACGGCGGCGCCCCCGGAGAAGACCATGCAGCCCACCCTCGTGCGGACCCGGCACCTGGCCGCCCTGGACGGGTTGCGCGCCGTGGCGATCCTGCTCGTGGTGGTCCTGCACGTCGCCGGGGCGACCGGGACGCTCTCCTCCGACGCCCTGCTCTGGCGGATGGCGGCCAACGGCGGCGTCGGTGTGACGATCTTCTTCGTCCTCTCGGGCTTCCTGCTCTACCGGCCCTTCGCCCGCGCCGCCCTCGACGGCTCGCCGCCCCCGTCCGTGCGGCGCTACCTGCGGCGGCGGGCGCTGCGGATCCTGCCCGCCTACTGGCTGATGCTGGCGTTCACGCTGCTGGTGTTCACCGAGAACAGGCCGCACGCGGGCTCGGCGCGCACCTGGCTGGAGTTCCTGACCCTCACCCACCCCTACGACCCCGGAAAGTGGTGGCAGGGGCTCGGGCCCCGCGGGCTCGGCCCGATGTGGAGCCTGTCGGTGGAGGCCTCGTTCTACCTGCTGCTGCCCGTCCTGGCCCGGCTCCTGCACCGGTGGGCCCGCGGGTCGGCGGCGCGGCTGCTGGCCGGGATCGCGGTGCTGGGCGCGCTCTCGCTGGCCGAGGCGATCGCGGTCAGGTGCGGCGGGAACATCGATCTGCTCTTCGCCAACGAGCAGCTGCTGCCCCGCTCGCTGGTGATCTTCGCGGCGGGGATGGCGCTGGCGGTCCTGGCCGAGCGCCCGACGGCCCTGTCCGAGGCGGCGGGGGCCGCCCCCGGCATCGGCTGGGTGGTGGCGCTCTGCCTGCTCGCCCTGGTCTCCACGCCGCTCGCGACGCCCGGGTACGGCCCGCAGAACGCCGCCCAGTACGTGGTCACGATCGTCCTCTACCCGCTGATCGCGCTCGCGCTGGTGGCGCCCGCGGCCCTCGCCCCGGCCCATCCGCTGACGACCGGCCTGCTCGCGAACGGCCCCCTGGTCCAGCTCGGCCTGGTCTCCTACGGGGTCTTCCTCTGGCACTCACCGGTGATCGAGTCCTGGTACGCCCTCACCGGACGCCCCGCCTACGCGGGCGACTTCTGGCTCCTCCTGCTCGTCGTCCTGGCCGTCTCGCTGGTGATCGCCTCCCTCAGCCACACCTTCGTCGAGGAGCCCGCCCAGCGCCTGGGCCGATGAGAACCTCATGCCTCATTGCTGACATCCGTCACCGGGCGGAGACGGGGGAGGTCGCGAGACTTCCGGCGTGAAGATCCGGGAGTTCGACGGGCTGCGCGGTCGTGGTCGGGACCGCCTGGACGGCCGGAGCGCTCGGCGGTGCCGCCCCGCTGAGGGTCGCGCCCCTGGCCTGGCTCGGCACCCTGTCCTACGGGATCTACCTGTGGCACATGGCGGTGATCGAGGGCTGGTACCCGGCCACCGGGCGGCCGGTCCGGGGCCATGACTTCGGCACCGTGACGCTGGTCACCGCGGTCGTGGTGCTACCCCTGGCCGCCCTCACCTACGCCCTCCCGGAGCTGCCCGCGCAGGGATCGGGGCGTGGTACCAATGGAAACTGTGAAAGTTCGCCCGCTGGCCCTCATCGACGACACCGACCGGCTGATCGAGTACTCGGCCGCCATGGACCGGATGCAGGAACTCTTTGAGGAGCGCGTCGCGGAGCGGCGGCCCGACACGCTCTGGCTGCTGAGCCATGAGCAGATCTTCACCGCGGGCGTCCGCACCGACGAGGAGCACTACCCCGCGCCCGAGGCCGGGATCCCGGTGCTGATGACGCGGCGCGGCGGCCAGCTCACCTACCACGGCCCGGGCCAGCTCGTCGGCTACCTGATCGTCAGGCTCCAGCCGGGCGAGGGCGTGGTCGACTACATCCGCGAGGTCGAGCACCGGCTGGTCGAGGCCATCGGCAAGGCGGGCGTCACGGCGGAGCGCCGGGACACCCCGAAGGGCTCGGAACTGCTCACCGGCGTCTGGACCGCCGACACCGGACGGAAGATCACCTCGATCGGGATGCGGGTCGGCCGGAACGTCACCACGCACGGTTTCGCGGTGAACGTCGACGGCGATCTCACGCCGTGGTCGCTCGCGGTCGCCTGCGGGATGCCGGACGTCGACATGACCTCACTCGAGCGCGAACTCCGGGACGCGGGCCTGCCCGTCCCGTCCTTCGGTGACTTCGCCAGGACCGTCGCCGAGGTCTTCGAGGCGTCCTGACGCGCACAGCACCGTGAGCATCGCGGTGTTCAGCACCGCGGGCACCCAGCCGGTCAGCGCGTCATAGGGCCAGGTCACACCGTGCGCGGCCAGCACCGGGGCCAGCGCGGTCGAGCAGCCCGCCAGGGACACCAGCACCGTCACCGCCCACGACGGGAGCCGCCTCGCCCACGCCAGCGCCGCGAGGGCGGCCACCAGCCCGAACGGACCGGCCGTCCACAGCGCCACGAGCAGCCCGGCGGCCGGCAGCCACCACGCGCGCGGGACCGCGGCCGGGAGCGGTGGCGCGGGGCGTCGCGGCGGCAGCGCGGCGAGGAGCACGACCAGCAGGACCAGGGCCGCGCCGCCGAGCAGGGCCAGCCGGTAGGGCCGGTCCGGGCCGTAGACCAGGCGGACGGTGCCGTGGGAGCCCGCGGGCAGCTCCCATGCCTGCTTCCAGCCGTCGAGTTTGACCGGGGTCAGGCGGCGGCCGTCCAGGGTGGCGGTCCAGCCCTTGTTGAAGTTCTCGGTGACGCCGAGGTAGGACGCGGCGGGCGCGTCGACCACGACCGAGCGTTCCGCGCTCGTCCAGGTGGGCGTGGTCGCCGCGGTGGAGGGGACGGCCGCGGCCCGGGGGCCGGTCAGCGCGGCGGAGGCCACCAGGAAGGAACCGCGCTCCAGCGTGAACCGGTGGTGGCCGGGACCCCTGGAGACGTCCGTGCAGCCCGCATAGGGCAGGGGACGGCCCGCGAGGACGTCCTGGACGGTCCCCCCGGTCAGCCGGGTCTCGATCCGGCGCCCGTCGAGGGTGAAGGCGGGCCCGGAGCCGCAACGGGTGGGAAGGGCGGCCGACCGCGGCAGTCCGGGAAGCCCGGAGACCTCGCTGACCTGGGTGTTCTCCGGGAAGCTGAGCTTCAGATGCCGGGCCTTCAGCGGCGCGAAGGTGATCGTCGAGCCGTCGGCGTAGACGTCCCTCGAATCGCGGCCGTTGGAGATCACGACATGGACGGGGTCGCGTTGCGGGGAGCCGAAGCGCAGGCCGAGCCGGGACAGGGTGACGGTCCGCCCGAGGTCGCGGGTGAGCGTGGGGTGCTCGTCGTCGGCGCCGGGGATCCAGGTGGTCGTGTGGTCGCCGTCGAAGGCGGCGCGGGCGGCGTCGGCGGGGTGGGCGGCCGAGGTGGAGGAGGCCGAGATCCCGGCGGCCCCGGTCAGCCGGGCGATCATCTCGGGCGAGGTCATGATCGCGGAGCCGGTGAGGGCGACCTTCCCGGCCGGGGCGTCGAAGGAGCGGTCGAAGGCGTCGCCCTCCTCGGAGCCCACGCCCAGGACGGGCGAGCAGACCCAGGCCTCGGGCCCGCGCACGCAGGGCGGCGCGGCGCCGGTCAGGCCGGTGAAGAGCTGGTCGCGGGCGGTGGCGGGCAGCGCGATCGAGCGGGTGGGAGCGACGCCCGGCACCGTGAGCGAGGAGATCGCGACCCGGGTGCCGGGGACCGAGGCCCGGACGGTCCTGGTGATCTCGATCCGCAGCCAGGTGGTCCGGCCGGGCGGCACCTTCAGGGTCTGCGCCCCGGCGGTCCTCCGGACGGGCTGGACCGACCGGCCCGCGGCGGTCTCGACCGCGACCTCACGGACGGCGGGCCCGAGCAGGTCGCTCCGCTCGAACGCGGCGGTGACGGTGCCGGGATCCACGGGCGCGTCGAAGGCGACCTTCAGCCACTCTCCGGCCGCGCCCTTCCAGCCCCCGGATGTCCAGGAGGTGGCGGGGTCGCCGTCCAGCGCCGCGTACGGGTGGTGGGCCCGCGCCCCGGCGGAGGGGACGGCGTCGAGATCGGAGGAGCTGGAGGAGGCGGTGACCGAGGCGATCCCCGACAGGACCGCCACCGACGGCCGCCAGCCGGGCTCGGTGAAGTCCTTGACCCGGGCGGTGCCGGTGTAGGGTTCGCCGGCGGTCATCGTGGGGGAGCCGCCGCCGCGCAGGTCGGAGAAGGCGACCTCGCGCCTGCGCAGGGTGTCGGTGGCGATGCCGGGCGTCCCGGAGTTGAAGATCACCGGCCCGGTCAGCAGGCCGGCGTCGGCGAGGTCGAGCAGGGCCTCGGGGCCGCCGTCCACCCGGAGGGGCTCCGCCGCCGTGACCGCGGCCGCGGGCGCCGGGGCGAGCTCGTAGATCTCGACCGGGTCGTAGCGCTGGTCGACCGAGGCGGAGGCGTCGGCGAAGGGGAAGCCGACCGGGTCGCCGAAGGCCGCGATCCGCTCCAGGCCCATGCCGTCGAGGGCGGTGTGGACCCGGGCGGGCCAGGCCCCGTCCAGCGCGGCGCGGTCGATGTCGTTGCGGACCAGGAGGTAGCGGACCCCCATGCGCTCCAGGACGATCTTCAGCCCGGCCGTGCCCCGGCCGGTGGCGAACCGCTGGTCGATCGCCTCCATGAGCCTGGCCGTCCCGGCCGAGCCGCCCGGAGTGACCATCCGGCCGGCCCAGCGGCCCTGGAACAGGGTCTGGAGCGGGTCGTCCATCGAGTCGCCGTAGAGGTAGCGGCCGAACTGCTGGCCCGGAACGGCCAGGACGGTCCCCTCGGGACGGGCGTCCAGCCAGGACGTCACCGAGCGGACGTACTTCGGGATCTCCCGGGGGGCGTTCGGGACGCCGAGTCCGGGCGACAGCACGGGGAAGGCCGCCAGGACGACGGCGGCGATCACCGGGACCCGGCCGTCGAGGACCCGTCCGCGCCATCGCAGCGGACGCGGCCGCAGATGGGCGAGCCCGAGGACGATCGGTAGCCGGAGCAGGGGATCGAACTTGTGGAGGTTGCGGAAGGGGGCGAGCGGCCCGTCGAGCAGTGAGCGGAACGTGCCGGAGAACAGGGAACCGTCGTGGCCCGTCACGATGATCGCCAACCCGAGCAGCACGGCGGTGACCAGCCAGTCCCGGTGCGGGGAGCGCCGCAGCCCGGCGAGGCCGAGGCCCGCGACCAGCGCGGTGACGGCGACCAGCCAGGCGGTCGTCGACAGGGCGAATCCGGCGGGCCACCAGGGGCTGAACCCGCCCGGCAGATAGCCGTTCCACTGCGGGGTCCCGCGCAGGACGTTCGTCAGCGACGTCACCGACGTGGTGGTCGTGGCCGTCTCGGTGTAGGGGAGGAAGGGGAAGATGTAGCGGCCCATCAGGGCGGTCGGGGCCAGCCACCAGAAGGTCGCGGCGGCCGTGAGCGGCAGCCACCACGCCAGCAGCCGCCTGCGCCGCACCAGCAGGTAGACCAGCGGCACCGCCAGGACGGCCAGCTCGGTGATCGCGTTGACCCCGCCGAAGCAGGCCACGGCCAGCGCCGACAGCGCCGCGGCCCGGCGCGGCGACCGGCAGGCCACCAGCGGCAGCAGCACCCACGGCAGGACGGCCGTCGGCCAGAACTCCGAGGAGTTGGAGCCGAGGAGCTCCTGGGCGCGGGGGGCCAGCGCGTAGGCGAACCCGGCGAGCAGCCGGGCCCAGGGCGTCCCGATCCGCAGGGCCCCCGAGAGCCTGACCACGCCGAGGAAGGCCGTGCAGAGCACCAGCGAGAACCAGAGCCGCTGGGTGATCCACGGCGTGACGTGCAGGGCGTCGAAGAGCCAGTAGAAGGGGCCCATCGGGAAGAAGTAGCCGTAGGCCTGGTTCTGGACCTGCCCGAACGAGGCGGACGGGTCCCACATGTGCAGCGCCCGGGCGAGGAAGCGGCCGGGGGCGAGGGCCATGTCGAGCTTGGTGTCGGGCAGGATCCGGCCGGGCGCGGTGCAGAAGGCGACCGTGACCAGCACGAGCAGGGAGACGGCCGTCCGGCGGTCAGTCCTCATCCAGATCGCCCTGGATCAGCCGGATCATCAGGTCGCCGCTGGACTCCCAGGTGAAGGCGGAGGCCCAGGCGGTGCAGGCGGCGGCGATCTCGGGACGGCGGGCGTCGAGGTCCTTGAGGGCCCGGACGATCGTGTCGGCGAGGTCCTCTCCCGGCACGGCGAGCCAGCCGGTCTCGCCGTCGCGGATGGCGTCGCGCAGCCCGTCGACGTCGTAGGCGACGGTCGGGACGCCGAGCGCCGCGGCCTCGATCACCGACAGCCCCCAGCCCTCGTACCGGGACGCCGACACGTGGAGATCGGCGGAGGAGAGCACGCGCCGCTTGTCCTCCTCGCTGAGGAAGCCGTGCAGGATCACGGTCTCCTCGAGCCCGAGCGCGGCGATCCTCGCGCGCAGGGCGTCGTGCTGCTCGCCCCGCCCGACGATGTGCAGCCGCAGCCCCGGCCGGCGCTCGCGCAGGTGGGCGGCGGCCAGCACGAGCCGGTCGACGCGCTTGTGCGCCACCAGCCGCCCGACGCAGACCAGCGAGGGCCCGCCGGTCTCCGCGGCGGGCGCGGCGGCGGTCTTCTCGGCGGCGGCGGGCTCGGGCAGCAGCGGTGTCCCGTTCGGGACGATGTGGACGGGCCCCTGCCAGCCGAGCCGTTCGCGCAGCGCCCGGACGGTCGACCGCGACACCGCGACGGTCGGATGCCGCCGGTAGAGCCGCCGCGCGACGGGTCCCTCGAGGAACCGCCCGAAGGAGGCGAGGAACCGCCCGAAGTAGACCTGGAACTGCTCGGCGTGGACGTGGTGGACCAGCAGGATGATCTTCGTGCGGGAGGAGAGCGCCAGCGGCGAGAAGAACGGGATGCCGTTCATGCAGTCGATCGCGACGTCGAAGGAGCCGCGGTGCCGCAGGAGCCAGGAGAAGACGAGGGGATAGCGGGAGTAGGTGCCGCCCCTGCGGACGATCCGTATGCCGTCCCTGGTCTCGGTGCGGGGCTGGCCGGGTTCGCGGCTCGTCACGAAGGTGACGTGCGCGCCGCGCCGCCGCAGCTCCCGGCTGATCCGCCAGGCGTACAGCTCGGCGCCGCCGGCGGCGGACTGCCAGGGATCGCGCCAGTTCACGAAGACCACGCGCGAGACCGGCGCCTCCCCGCTCGGGAACCGCCGCGCCGCCGTCGCCCCCGCTACCCGAGCCACATCCGCCGCGTGCCTAGTTTTTTCCGTAGTTGTAAAGCTCGCGGCCCGCCTTGGGGTCGGGCTTCGCGGTCGCGGCGTTCACGATCGCCACCGAGGAACCGGTCGCGAGCAGAACACCGGCGATGATCGCGATCATGATGCGCATCGGTGACTCCTCTCCACAGCCGGTCAAGATTAGTGGCCTTTATAGCAAATTGACCAGAGTGCTCAGAGCAGGATGACGGTGATCGTGGGGGCCCGGAGCACGACTTTCCCCGACAGGAAACGGTTCTCGGTGGTCCCGTCGGCGATGACGACATAGCGGTATCCGGCGGCGCGGAAGGCCTCGGACGGGTCGCCGGGGGCCTTGAGGAGGGCGTCGGCCTCGATCGCCAGCGGATCCTCGCGGGCGAGCTCGACCCGGCCCACCTGGAGGCCGTCGTTCCAGACGACCCGGCGCGAGAGCATCCGGGGGATCGGGTTGATCACGGCGCGGCCGTCGTTCCAGTCCGGCCTGCGGTAGGCGCCCCAGGGAAGCGACAGCGCCTTCCCCGGCGCGGGGTCGGCGTTGATCAGCTTCTGGGCGGCCAGCCAGTCCCGGGGGTAGCCGACCGAGCCGAGCTGCCCGAAGACGCCCCAGGCCAGCATCGGCAGCAGCGCGACCGGCGCGATGATCACGTACCAGGCCCGCCGGGGCCACCCCGCGGCGAGGTGCCCCGCGCCCAGTGCCGCGCCCAGGGCGAGCGCGCCGATGAAGAGCTGGCCGTCGCGGAGCACCCCGAACCCGGCCCAGTGGGAGATCGCCCAGCCCAGCGCGGACCGTCCGGGAGCGGAGATCCCGACGCAGGCCAGAGCCAGCCCGGCGGTCCCCGCGTACAGCGCGCCCCTGGCGGTGGGGGTCCGCTGGACGGCCAGCGCGGTCAGCGCGGTGAGGCAGAGCCCCAGCCGGAGCAGCGCGGGCAGCAGGGCGGAGTAGCCGGGCGGGACGGCCTCGGTGTTCCAGATCCCGCCGAGCGACAGGAGGCTGCCCAGGGTGGACAGCGGCGTGTCGGGACGGGCGGCGAACACCCCGACCCCGGCCGGGTCGGTGGCCGTCCCGGAGGCCCGCAGGGCGGGCACCAGCCAGGGCAGCGCGAGGACCGTGAGGACCGCCGCCGTGCGGACCAGCCCCCTTCCCCGGACGGCGATGAGCGCCCCGGCCGCGACCAGGGCGGTCAGGTTCATCGCGGCGAACCCGCCGATCGCCGCCGGGACGAACGCGAGCGCCAGCCGGGGCAGCGGAGCCCGGCGGACGATCGCGCCCAGCACCCAGGGCAGGCCCGCGTAGCCGAGCAGCAGGGCCCACTGGCCGAGCAGGAGCCGCTCGGCCACGTAGGGGTTCCAGACGGCGACGACCGCGGCGGCGATCCGCGCGAGCGTGACGTCGGGGACCAGACGGGCGGCGCCCGTCGCGGCGATCGCGAAGATCGACAGCAGGATCAGCTGCTGGGACCAGGGGATCGCCGACAGGAGGGCGGCGAACGCGTCGCTCGGCACCTGGCGGGGGAAACCGCCGGTCCGGCCGAACATCGGGTCGGTGATGGCCGGATGCGGCACGAAGACCATGTCGTAGGACAGCACGTAGCCGGGACGGAGCGCGGGGCCCAGCATCAGGGCGCCGAGCCCCAGCCCGGTGAGCAGGGGGAGCGCCCGCCGCATGATCGAACCGTCCTCCGTGGCCTCGGTGGTGGTCCCCGAGACTACGGTCCAGTTTCGACTTTTCACGACAAAGGTCCTCGATGGGGCGTTCCGGTATGGTTACGCGTCAGTACGTCGGGCTCACACCCGCACTTCTCACACACACTTCCAGGGGCGGCGAATGCGGCGCGGCGGCTTTCTGCTGGTCATGCTCGGGGCGTTCTTCCTCACGCTCGCCCCGCTGATGCGGTTCTACGTGGCCGACGGGGTCGTCCGGGCGCCGCTGGACTTCTACCAGCAGGTGTCCCTGAGGGACGAGCACGGCACCTATCTGGACCTGTTCAGCGGCAAGGTCCACGACGACACCGAGGTCGGCGCCTACCTGACCGTACGCGGCGACGTGCGCTCCGGGACCGACGACGTGGCGGTCTGGAACACCTTCCTGGCCTTCTCCGCCGGTGACCGGACCGTCCGGATGGTCGACTGGTGGCTGGCGATGGACCGCACCAGCGGCCAGCTGATCAACGGCTTCAAGGGCACCCAGGTCGACAAGGACCCCGCGGTGGCGCAGTCCGGCTACGGGCTCATGTGGCCGGTCGGCAACGTGCAGAAGCGCACCTACGAGTTCTACGACGTGATCTCCAAGCGCACCTGGCCGATGCGGTACACCGGCTCGGAGATGGTGCGGGGGATCCACGCCTACAAGTACGTCCAGGTCGTCGAGCCCACGAAGATCAGCCAGGTGACGGGCAAGCAGTGGGCCACCACGGTCGGGCTGCCGAAGAAGCACCCGAACGTCAGCGTCGACGGCTGGCACCAGGCGACCAACACCTACTGGGTCGACCCGCGCACCGGCATGCCGATCAAGTCCCAGCTCTCGGTCAACGAGACGCTGCGGACCCGGGACGGCAAGAACGAGGGCACCTTCCTCACCGCCGACCTGGTCACCGAGGAGAAGGACGTGAAGGCGCTCGCGGACCGCTCCGACCACTACGCCCAGCGGATCGACCTCGTCCGGACGGTCATCCCCGGCATCGCCCTCGTGGCGGGATTCGTCCTGCTCGCGCTGGGCGGCGTCATCACCCTCTACGGCGGCGGCCAGGGCCCGAAGAAGGCCAGGCACGCCAATCCCACCCGTCCCGCGGGTGAAGTAGAACAGGTTCCGCCCGCCCGCGCCGACCTTGCCGCTGACCGCCGAAAGTAGAACTAGAACCCGTTGCAGTTCTACTTTTGATTCGCCTACTCTCTGAGGCGTGCGGACACGTGTAACCGAATTGTTCGGTATCGAGTACCCGATTTTCGCGTTCAGTCACTGCCGCGACGTCGTCGTCGCAGTGAGCCGCGCAGGCGGCATGGGCGTCCTGGGTGCGCTGTACTTCACGCCGGAGGAGCTCGAGCTCGAGCTCAAGTGGATCGACGAGCACGTCGGCGGCAAGCCGTACGGTGTGGACGTCGTGATGCCGGCCAAGTACGAGGGCGCCGACCTGGGAGACGCCGAGGAACTCCTCGGAAAGCTGCAGGGCATGATCCCGCAGCAGCACAAGGACTTCCTGGAGGAACTCCTCGCCGAACACGGCGTGGAACCGTCGAACGAGAGCGCGGGCCGCGCCCTCCTCGGCTGGACCGACCAGACGGCCCGCCCGCAGGTCGAGGTGGCGCTCCGGCACCCGATCGCCCTGCTGGCCAACGCCCTCGGCCCGCCCCCCGCGGACGTCGTCGCGCTCGCCCACGAGCACGGCGTCAAGGTCGCCGGGCTCGCGTCCAGCGCGCGGCACGCCCGCAAGCAGGTCGAGGTGGGCGTCGACATCATCGTCGCCCAGGGAACCGAGGCCGGCGGTCACACCGGCGAGATCTCCACGATGGTCCTGATCCCCGACGTGGTCGACGAGGTGGGCGAGGAGGCCATCGTCCTCGCCGCCGGCGGGATCGGCCGCGGCCGCCAGGTCGCGGCGGGCATGGCCCTGGGCGCCGAGGGCGCCTGGACCGGCTCGATCTGGCTGACCGTCGACGAGGCCGACACCCCCCAGCAGGCCATCCCCAAGCTGCTGGCGGCGACCTCGCGCGACACCGTCCGCTCCCGTGCCTGGACGGGCAAGCCCGCCCGCTTCCTCAAGACGGCCTGGACCGAGGCCTGGGAGTCGGAGAAGTCCCCCGGCTACCTGCCGATGCCCATGCAGTTCATGCTCATCTCCGACGCGCTCCGGCGCATCGGCCGCTCCGGCGACGGCGAGCTGGTCACCTTCCCGGTGGGCCAGATCGTCGGCTCGATGAACCAGGTGAAGCCGGCCGCCCAGGTCGTCTACGACCTCATGGCCGAGTACATCGAGGCCATCGAGCGCCTGACGACGATCACCGAGGCCGAGTGATCGCCGCAGTCGGGTAAGCCCCCCAGACAGGCGCCCTCGGCCGATTCCATCCTCCCGGCCGGGGGCGCCTCCGCGCGTCGTGGCCCGCGCGCGCCCCGAAGATCACTCTGTGGGAACGGTGATGGTCAACGCCCGGTCAAAGCGGCACGGGCGCGGCGCGCGCCGTGCGATCGTGCGACTTCGGGTTGGTCCATCTCGGGTCGGGGGCGAAGTTGCGACGGTACCGGTTGCTCGTACTGACGGTTGTGGGTGCCGCGTTGCTCGGCCCCGGCGGGACGGCCCACGCGGGGCGCACCGATCCCCTCCACCGGCACGGCGGCCACGGCCCCGCGGAGCTGACGCTCATCGAGCAGGTCGGCGGCCGGGACGTCACCGGCTCGGTGCGGGGCGGCCCCGTCGAGAAGCACCGCGCCGGCATCCTGACGGCCGGAGGGCGGGACGGCGGCACCCTCAAGCGCCTCTACTGCATCGACATCGCGCGGGACACCGGCCCCGGCGTCTCCTACGAACGCGGCGAATGGACCACGGCTAACGTCCCCGGACTCGGATACGTCGCCCAGGTGCTCCACGACTACTACCCGGCCACGGCCCGGCCGTCCTCGCTGGAGACGGCGGAGGAGAAGGCGGCGGCCGTCCAGGCGGCGATCTGGTTCTTCACCGACGACTACGTCGTCAGCGCGGACGACCCGCTCCAGCCGGCGGTCCAGGAGATCATCGACGCCGTCACGGCGAAGGGCCCGTCCGGGGAGCGGACCCGCGGCTCCCTCACGATCGAGGGTCCCGTGCGGGGGAGGCCGGGCGAGATCATCGGCCCGTTCACCCTCTCCACCCAGGCCCGCGAGGCCAAGGTGACCGTCGTCGACGGCCGCCTCTACTCCGACGCCGCGGCCACGGTCCCGCTGCCCGGCGGCTCCCCGGTGAAGAACGGCGGCACCTTCTACGTCCGCCGCGACGGGGCGGGCAGCACCCGCGTCCAGGCGACCGCGTCACTGACGACCCCGTCGGGCAACGTCTTCCTCTATGCCCCGGACGACGTCGACGACCCGCAGCCCGCCCAGGCCCAGAAGCTGATCCTGGCCGAGCAGGCGACCCTCCCGGTCACCGCGGCGAAGAGGATCACGTTCCGGGCGCCGAAGGTCGCCGCCGCCGAGCTCGCGCCGCCGGGGAAGCCCGAGACCCCGCCGCACGGTCCCGTGGCGAAGAAGACCGCGGCCGCCCCACCCGTCCCCGGCCCGGAAGAGCACCGGACCGTCCCCGCCGTACAGAACGCGGGGCTCCCGCTGACCGGCGCGTCCCTGCGCGGCCCGCTCCTGGCGGCGGCGGCCCTGCTGCTGACCGGGGGCGGCCTGGTGGTGGCGGCGCGCCGCCGCCGCGCCCGCTCCTGATCGTCGCGCGGTGCCCGGCGGCCGTCCGGCCGGTGCTACCTGCCCTCGTACCTGGCGGGGCGCTTCTCGCGGAAGGCGCGGGAGCCCTCCTTGGCGTCCTCGGAGCCGATGACCGGCCAGCCGATGCCGTCGGAGACCTCCAGCGCCTCCTTCTCCGGCAGATGGGCGGTCTCGCGGTAGGTGCGCAGGATCGCCTGGACGGCCAGCGGCCCGCACTCGGCGATCTGGTCGGCCAGTTCGCGGGCGGCCTTGAGCGCCTCGCCGTCGGGCACGACCTTGTTGATGAGGCCCATGGCCAGGGCCTCGTCCGGGCTGACCGAGCGGGCCGTCAGCAGGATGTCCATGGCGGCGGCGTAGCCGATCTGGCGGGGGAGCCGGATCGCCGAGCCGCCCATGGGGAACAGGCCGCGCTTGGCCTCGAACAGGCCCAGCGTGGCGGACTGCGCGACGATCCGCAGGTCGGTGCCGATGAGCAGCTCGGTGCCTCCTGCCACCGCGTAGCCCTCGATGGCGCAGATGATCGGCTTGGTCGGGACGGCCTCGCGCAGCAGGCCCTTCCAGTGGAAGTTCGGGATCTCGCCCGCCCGCTGCTGGACCCTCGGGTCGGCGGAGGGGGTGCCCATGGCCTTGAGGTCGGCGCCCGCGCAGAAGTCGCCGCCCGCGCCCGTCAGGATCCCGACCCGCACCTCGGTGGTCTCGGAGATGTAGGCCCAGGCGTCGGCCATGCCGACGAGCATGTCCGAACTGAGGGCGTTCTTGGCTTCTGGCCGGTTCAGTGTGACGATGACCACATGGCCGTCCTGTTCGACGGTGCAGTGGGGGGTGCTGATCGGCAGCTTCTCGGGACCGCTCATGGGTGGCACGCTCTCCTATGCAGGCAGCAAACAAGAACAGATTCTAGTTAGCCGATCTCCAGCGTAACAACCCACCGACCCGCCCTTGCCGACTCAAACTGGAACGTGATCTACTGCGGTTCTGGACTTGAGTCTCACACTCTCGAACACCACCCCCGAGTGCAAGGGAGATCCGCATGGGGACGCTGGGCTTCTGGCGGCTCGCAGAGAAGGATCCTGACTGGATCGCCGCCGTGGACCCCGACGGCACCGAGCATCGCGCCGGTGACCTGCTCGCCCGGGCCAACAAGCTGGTCCACGCGCTGCGCGGACTCGGGCTGGAGAAGGGCGACGGTGTCACGGCGCTCGTCCCGAACGGCGTCGACGGCCTGGTGGTCTACCTGGCGGCCCTGCAGGCAGGCTGGTACTACACCCCGATCAACTGGCACCTGACCGGGCCCGAGATCGGCTACATCGTCGCGGACGCCGAGGCGAAGGCCTTCCTCGTCCACGAGAGGTTCGCCGACCTGGGCGTCGCGGGCGCGGACGCGGCCGACCTCGACCCCCGCCGCCGCATCTCCTTCGGGAAGGTCTCCGGGTTCACGCCCTTCGAGGACTTCACCCGGGACGCCCCCGGCACCCTCCCCGAGGACCGCAGCAACGGCGCCGCGATGCACTACACCTCGGGCACCACGGGACGGCCCAAGGGCGTCAAGCGCAAGCTCGCCGGCATCGACCCCGACGACAGCGCCGAGCTGATGACCTTCCTGCTGAGCTTCTTCAAGTACACCCCCGGACGCCCCGTCACCGGGCAGCACGAGGCCCACCTGGTGACGTCGCCGAACTACCACACGGCGGTCACCCAGTTCGGCGGCTCCTCGCTCCACATGGGCCACACCCTGGTCTACATGGACAAGTGGGAGGCCGAGGACACCCTCCGGCTGATCGAGAAGCACGAGATCACCAACACGCACATGGTGCCGACGCACTTCAAGCGCCTCCTCACCCTCCCCGAGGAGACCCGCGCCAAGTACGACACGAGCTCCATGAAGCAGGCCATCCACGCCGCCGCCCCCTGCCCCGTCCCGATCAAGCACCAGATGATCGAGTGGTGGGGCATGTGCGTCTGGGAGTACTACGCGGCCACCGAGGGCGGCGGCACCGTCGCCTCGCCCGAGGACTGGCTGGCCCACCCGGGCACGGTCGGCAGCAAGTGGCCGATCTCGGAGCTGCTGATCGTCGACGAGGACTTCAACGAGGTCCCCGCCGGAACCCCCGGCACGATCTACATGAAGATGATGGGCGTCGAGTTCGAGTACAAGGGGGACCTGGAGAAGACGAAGAAGGAGCGCCTGCGCGACTACTTCACCGTCGGGGACATCGGCTACCTCACCGAGGAGGGCTTCCTGTTCCTGTCGGACCGCAAGTCGGACATGATCATCTCGGGTGGGGCGAACATCTACCCCGCCGAGATCGAGAACGAGATCATCCTCCACCCCAAGGTCGCGGACGTCGCCGTGTTCGGCATCCCGAACGAGGAGTGGGGCGAGGAGATCAAGGCCGTCATCGAGCCCGCCGCAGGCGTGGAGCCCGGTGCCGCCCTCAGTGAAGAGATCTTCGAGTTCCTCAAGCCGCGCCTGGCCAAGATGAAATGGCCGCGCACGATCGACTACACCGAGTCCCTGCCCCGCGAGCCCAACGGGAAGCTGCTGAAGCGCAAGCTCCGCGACCCGTACTGGGCGGGCCGGTCGACCGCGATCTGACGGAGAGACAGTGCCCAACCACATTCTTGAGTTCCCCGGCGGTTACACCCGCAGCGTCGGCCCGGTCATCGGCCGGTTCCTGTCGGAGCTGCGCGACGGCCGCATGGTCGGGGTGAAGACGGCCGAAGGCCGAGTGATCTTCCCGCCGACCGAGTACGACCCCGCCAACGGCCACGCCGTCACCGAGGAGTTCGTCGAGGTCGGCCCGCTGGCCACCGTCGAGTCCTACGCGTGGGTCGGCGAGCCGCTGCCCTCCCACCCCTTCGACCGGCCCTTCGCCTGGGCGCTGGTCAAGCCGGACGGCGCCGACACCGCGATCCTGCACGCCCTCGACGTGGGCGAGTACGAGCGCGGCGCCAAGCCGCCGAAGCGCCTCAAGGTCGGCCTGCGGGTCCGGCCCGAGTACAAGGACGAACGCGTCGGCGACATCTCCGACATCAAGGCGTTCCGGCCGGAGGTCACCATGATCACCGCGCCGAACCGGCTGGAGTTCGACCTGAAGCCCGGCAAGGCCCTGGACCGCTTCCTGGAGGGGATCGCCGACGGCAAGCTCCTCGGCCACCGCTGCCCGGTCTGCGCGAAGGTCATCGTCCCGATGAAGGGCCTGTGCCCCAAGGACGGCGTCCCGACCAGCGAGGAGGTCGAGGTGTCCGACGTGGGCACCGTCACGACCTTCGCGGTCAACAACCTGCCCGACCCCCGGGCGCCCGAGGTCCCCTTCGTCAGCGCCTACATCCTCCTGGACGGCGCCGACCTGCCGATGCTCGCCCTCGTCGCCGGGATCCCGGCCGACCAGGTGCGGATGGGCATGCGGGTCAAGGCGGCGTGGAAGCCGCGCGAGGAGTGGGGCCGGACCATCACCAACATCCGGTGGTTCGAACCGACCGGCGAGGCCGACCTGCCCTTCGAGCAGATCGAGAGGTACCTCTAGATGAAAGACGTCGCGATCGTCGCGTTCACGCAGACGAAGCACACCGCCGAGGACCAGGGGCACTCCGAGACCGAACTGCTCCTCCCGCTGTTCCAGGAGATCAAGGAGCAGGTCGGGATCAGCCGGTTCGACTTCACCTGCTCCGGCTCCTGCGACTACCTGATCGGCGCCCCGTTCTCCTTCGTGTCCGCCCTGGACGCCGTCGGCGCCTGGCCGCCGATCTCGGAGAGCCATGTCGAGATGGACGCCGCCTGGGCGCTCTACGAGGCCTGGGTGAAGATCCAGTACTCCGACATCGAGACCGCTCTGGTCTACGGCTTCGGCAAGCCGTCGCAGGGCAGCCTGCGCGAGGTCATGAACCGCCAGCTCGACCCGTACTACCTGGCGCCGCTGGGCGTCGACCAGGTCAGCCTGGCCGCGCTCCAGGCCCAGGCCTACCTGACCCGCTCCGGCGCGAAGGAGGGCGACCTCACCGCGGTCGCCGCCCGCTCCCGCGCGGCGGGGCGCGAGAACCCCTTCGCCCTGCACCTCGACGACCCCGCGGGCGACGCCCCCTACGACGTCGCCCCGCTGAAGGTCCACGACGTGGCGGGCGAGGCCGACGGAGCCGCCGTGATCGTGCTGGCGACCGGCGACAAGGTCCGCGAGATCTCCGAGCGGACCGGCCTGAAGCCGGCCTGGATCCGCGGCATCGCCCACATCTCCGACGCGCACTCGCCGGGCGTCCGCGACCTGTCGGTCTCGGCCTCGGCCCGCATCGCGGGGGAGAAGGCGGGCGTCGGCCCCGGCATCGAGGTCGCGGAGCTGCACGCGCAGTTCTCGCACGAAGAGCTGATCCTCCGCGAGGCCCTGAACCTGGGCGACGACGTGCGGATCAACCCGTCCGGCGGAGCGCTGTCCGCCAACCCGGTCATGGCCACCGGCCTGATCCGGATCGGCGAGGCCGCCGCCCGCATCCACCGCGGCGAGGCCCGCAAGACCCTCGGCCACGCGACGCTCGGTCCCTGCCTTCAGCAGAACCTCGTCGCCGTCCTGGAGGCCTGACCCATGGGCAACCCCTGCGCGATCATCGGGGTCGGACAGACCCACTACACGACCAAGCGCCTCGACGTCTCCGTCGCCGGGCTGCTGCGCGAGGCCGCCCTGCGCGCCCTCGAGGACGCGGCGCTCACCTGGGACGACATCGACGCCGTGGTCCTCGGCAAGGCCCCCGACATGTTCGAGGGCATCATGATGCCGGAGGCCTACCTGGCCGACGCCCTGGGCGCCACGGGCAAGCCCGTGATGCGCGTCCACACGGCCGGATCGGTCGGCGGCTCGACGGCCATCGTCGCCGCCAGCATGATCCAGTCGGGCGTCCACCGGCGGGTCCTCACCGTGGCCTGGGAGAAGCAGTCGGAGTCGAACGCCACCTGGGCGCTCACCGTCGGCGGCCCCCACAGCACGTCGCTGGTCGTCGGAGCGGGCGGCTACTTCGCCCCGCACATCCGTGCCTACATGCGGCGCTCGGGCGCACCCGACCACATCGGGACGCTCGTGGCCGTCAAGGACCGGCAGAACGCGCTCAAGAACCCCTACGCGCACCTCAAGATCCCGGGCATCTCGCGCGAGATGGTCGAGATGACGCCGATGCTGTGGGAGCCGATCCGCTACCTGGAGACCTGCCCGTCCTCCGACGGCGCGTGCGCGATGGTCCTCGCCTCCGAGGACGCCGCCAAGCAGGCCCCCAACAAGCCGGCCTGGGTCCACGGCACCGCGATGCGCTCCGAGCCGATCTTCTTCGCGGGCCGTGAGACGGTCAACCCGCAGGGCGGCAAGGACTGCGCCGCCGACGTCTACCGGCAGGCCGGCATCGCCGACCCGCGCCGCGAGATCGACGTCGCCGAGGTCTACGTGCCGTTCTCCTGGTACGAGCCGATGTGGCTGGAGAACCTCGGCTTCTGCGGCGAGGGCGAGGGCTGGAAGCTGACGGAGTCCGGCGCCACGGCCCTGGACGGCGACATCCCGTGGAACGCCTCCGGCGGGGTGCTGTCGTCGAACCCGATCGGCGCGTCCGGGATGATCCGGTTCGCCGAGGCGGCCCTCCAGGTCCGCGGCATGGCCGGGGAGCACCAGGTCGACGGGGCCCGCCGCGCCCTCGGCCACGCCTACGGCGGCGGAGCCCAGTTCTACGCCATGTGGATCGTTGGGAGCGAGAAGCCCTGATGGATGCGAACCCGAGCCCGGTCTTCAACCACGCCGATCTGTTCGAGGGCATCGCCGACCGGCTGCCCGACCGCGTCGCGCTGGCCTGCGACGGTGAGCACCTGACCTTCCGCGAGCTCGACGAGGTCGCCAACCGGCTGGCGCACGCCCTGCTGGCGGCGGGCGTCCAGCCGGGGCAGCACGTGGGGATGCAGCTCTACAACGGCGTCCCGTACGTGGTGGCGCTGATCGCGACCATGAAGATCCGGGCGGTGCCGGTCAACGTCAACTACCGGTACGTCGAGGCGGAGCTGGAGTACCTGTACGGCGACTCCGACATCGTCGCGCTTCTGTACGACGTCGAGTTCGACGCCCGGGTCGCGAACGTCGCGCCGGTCCAGGAGAAGCTGAGGACGCTGATCGCGGTCGGCGGCGCCAGCGCGGTGCCGGGCGCGGTCGAGTACGACGCGCTGCTCGCCGGGCAGCCCGCTGGGCGGGGCTTCGGGCCGCGCCGCGAGGACGACACCTACATCGTCTACACCGGCGGCACGACCGGGATGCCCAAGGGCGTCATGTGGGACACGAAGGACATCCTGTTCGCCTTCGCCAACCCCACCTACCCGGCGCCCGAGACGCCGCAGGGCTGGATCGACCACGCCGCGAACTCCGGCACGCTCACCATGATGCCCGTCGCCCCGCTGATGCACGGCGCGGCGCAGGTGGCCATCTGGATCGCCTGGTGGATGGGCGCGACCGTCGTGTTCACCCGCAAGTTCGACGGCCACGGCGTGTGGAAGACCATCGAGACCGAGAAGGTCAACTCCCTGACCATCACCGGCGACGCGATGGCGATCCCGATGGCCGACGCGCTGGAGAAGGCCGTCAAGGAGGGGAACGGCTACGACCTGTCGTCGCTGTTCGCCTACGTCTCGACCGGCGCCATCTTCACCGGGACGGTCCGCGACCGCATCCAGGAGCTGCTGCCGAACGTCATGGTGCTGGACCGCTTCGGCTCGACCGAGTCGGGCTCCACCGCGCAGGCCACCACCGGGTCGTCCCCGGAGAAGGGGCTGCGCTTCGCCCCCGACGTCGAGAACATCGCCGTCCTCGACGACGGGCTCGAGATCGTCCAGCCGGGGTCGGGCGTCATGGGCCAGGTGGCGCGCACCGGCTTCATCGCCCGCGGCTACTACAAGGACGAGGCCAAGACCGCCAAGACCTTCCCGACCACCCCCGACGGCCGCCGCTGGCTCCTGACGGGCGACATCGCGACGGTCGAGGAGGACGGCACCATCGCCGTCTTCGGCCGCGGTTCCCAGACCATCAACACCGGCGGGGAGAAGGTCTTCCCCGAGGAGGTCGAGGCGGTGCTCAAGGGCCACCCGGCCGTCTTCGACGCCGTCGTCACCGGCATCCCCGACGAGCGCTTCGGCTACCGGGTCGCCGCGGTCGTCCAGCTCCGCGATCCGGACGTCGCCCGCGAGGACCTCGACGCCCACTGCCGCAAGGAGCTGTCCGGTTACAAGGTCCCCCGCACCTACGCCTTCGTCCCGGAGATGAAGCGCAGCCCCGCGGGCAAGGCCGACTACCGCTGGGCCAAGGAGATCGCCCAGGGGTCCTGAGCCACCTGACGTACGCCCTGTCCGGTCCCGTCCCCGCAGCCCGCGGGGGCGGGACCGGCGCGTTCGCGGCATGGCGTGCGGCGACTATTGTTGAATCGTGGATCAGTTGGGATGCGAGCTGCGCGACAAGGTCCGCCGGAACGCCATGTGGTCGGTGCTGCTGCACAGCGCCGCCGCGGCCAAGGTCGGGCTGAACGCCACCGACACGCAGTGCATCGACCTGCTGACGATGGCGGGGCCGCTCACTCCGGGCCAGCTCGCGCAGGCGATGAGCCTGACCAGCGGCGGGGCCATCACCGCGCTCATCGACCGGCTGGAGCGGGCCGGTTTCGTCCGGCGCGTGCCCGACCCCTCCGACCGGCGCCGTGTCCTGGTCGAGCCGGTCGCCGACCAGGTCGAGCAGTTCTCCGAGTACTTCCGCCCGGTCGCGGACGCCGCGTGGGAGCGGCTGGAGAAGTACACCGACGAGGAGCGCCGGGTGCTGATCCGCTTCCTGGACGACGTCCACGGGGTCATGCCGGATGTGATCCAGGAGCTCCGCGCGCTGCCATAATTCTCCCGATCCTGACGGGAGATGACTTTCATGCTGATTCCGGGATACGAGATCGGCGGGGTTCTGGGGCAGGGCGGGTTCGGCACCGTCTACGAGGCCGAACAGCTGTCGGTGCGGCGCCGGGTGGCGCTGAAGGTCGACAGCCGGGTGCTGGCGACCGAACGGGACCGGAGGCGGTTCATGCGCGAGGTCACGACCGCCGGACGGCTCTCGGGGCATCCGCACGTCGTCGCGGTCCATGACGCGGGCGTCCTGGCGGACGGCCGCCCCTACATGGTCATGGAGCTGTGCCCGAACGGGTCGCTGGCCGACCGGCTCCGCGAGCGGGGACCGTTCCCGGCGGAGGAGGTCCGTGATCTCGGCGTGCGGATCGGCGACGCGCTCGCCGCCGCGCACGGGGCCGGGGTGCTGCACCGCGACCTCAAGCCGGGCAACCTGCTGGTCAACCGGTACGGGATGGTCGCGCTCGCCGACTTCGGGCTGGCCGCGGAGCAGGTCGCGGGTGCCGAGATGTCGGCCACCCGCAACGCGCTGACCCCGGCGTTCGCCCCGCCGGAGGCCTTCCGGCACGAGGAGCCGACCGCCGCGGGCGACGTCTACTCGCTCGCCGCCACGCTCTACGCGCTGCTGCGCGGGCGCCCGCCGCACTACCCCGAGACCGGCAATCCGACGATCATGCAGCTCGCGGCCTCGCTCCGGCAGCCCGTCCCGCCGCTGCCCGGCCTTCCGCAGGCGTTCAACGACCTGCTCCGCGGGGCGCTGGCGTTCGAGCCGAAGGACCGGCCGCCCTCGGCGGCGGCCTTCCGCGACGCCCTCGCGGCCCTCGACCTGGCCGGGGCGGGCCCGGTCACCCGCCGTGCGGAGGAGACCGGACCGGCGTGGCCGCCGCCCACCGAGCCCGCCGCCGAGCGGGCCCTGCCGGTACGCAGGAGCCGGACCCACCTCCTGGTCGGGGTCGCCGCGCTGGCGGTGGCCTCCCTCGCGCTGGGCGGCGTCGGCGTGATGCTCTACCAGGGTTCGCGGGACGATCCCGGCAGGACGGCGTCCGCCGATCCGAAGAACGGCGCCGACGAGAAGGACCCGGCCGCCGACCCCTACCCCGGCATCGACGTCAGCGACGACGGCTGCGCGGCGGCGAAGATCTCCGGGCTGGAGGCGACCTGCACCAAGAGCCCCGAGTGCTGGGACGGCATCGAGATCCGCTCGGGCGACGCCAGGGGCACCAAGGGCGTCTGCACCGGGCAGCACACCTGGGAGACCTTCGCCGTCGCGCCGCTCCCCGACCCGCCGACCTGGAACTACGCCGAGCTGGTGCGGAACGACCGTCCCGTCGATCCGGCGATGCGCCGGGTCTGCGGCACCAGGACCCTCCTCGCCTCGCGCAAGGGCGCCGGCGCCCGCATCCCCGCCCGCCGCTGGGTGATCGACGTGCTGCCGCCCTCCGAGGCCTCCTTCAAGGAGGGCGTGCGCTACTACCGGTGCATAGCCAGGCTCGACACCGGCCTCATGGCCCTCACCAAGCCCGCCTTCGGCTAGCACCCGTCTACAGGCCAGGGCGGCCCCGTCATGTACCGCCCCGGCCGCGTCTTGTACATTTGAGCGGTCGCTTGGTTGGTTTTTGAGGAGGTCGGGTGCTCAAGGAACGAAGGCTCGCCATCGAGGGGTGGTTCACCACCGACCCGGTGGCCCTGCTCGGAACCCGCTGCGGTTCCTGCGGCACCCCCTACTTCCCGCGGAACGAGCTCGCCTGCCGCAACCCGGGATGCTCCGGGCCGAAGGACGGGTCCGAGCTGTCGGAGTACGCCTTCGGCACCCGCGGGACGCTCTGGTCCTACGCGGACGCCCGCTACAAGCCGCCCGCCCCCTACGTCTCGCCCGACCCCTTCCGGCCCTACCTGCTGGCCGCGGTCGAGCTGGCGGAGGAGAAGCTCGTCATCCTCGGGCAGGTCGCCCCCGGCGTCTCCCTGGACGACCTGAGCGTCGGCCAGGAGATGGAACTGACCGTCGGCACCCTCTACGAGGACGACGAGGCCGAGTACGTCGTGTGGATGTGGAGCCCGGTCGCATGAGCAGCAGAGACATCGCCGTCATCGGCACCGGCATGCACCCGTGGGGCAAGTGGGGCCGCAACTTCGTCGAGTACGGGCTCGCCGCCGCCCGCGAGGCCCTCGCGGACGCCGGGCTGTCCTGGCGGGACGTCCAGTACGTCGCGGGCGCCGACACCATCCGCAACGGCTATCCGGGCTTCATCGCGGGCGCGACCTTCGCCCAGGCGCTCGGCTGGTCGGGCGCGCAGGTCTCCTCCTGCTACGCCGCCTGCGCCTCGGGCGCCCAGGCCATCGCCAACGCCCGCGCCCAGATCCTCGCCGGACTGTGCGACGTCGCCCTCGTCGTGGGCGCGGACGCCGCCCCGAAGGGCTTCTTCGCGCCCGTCGGCGGGGACCGTCCCGACGACCCCGACTGGCTGCGGTTCCGCCTGCTCGGCGCGACCAACCCGATGTACTTCGCGCTCG
The DNA here is from genome assembly GCF_039534125.1 of Actinocorallia longicatena. NCBI lineage: Bacteria > Bacillati > Actinomycetota > Actinomycetes > Streptosporangiales > Thermomonosporaceae > Actinocorallia > Actinocorallia longicatena. The sequence continues at coordinate 56,729 of NZ_BAAAUV010000023.1, forward strand.
CGGCCCGCCGCCGCATGGCGCTGTACGGCTCGACCGTCGAGGACTTCGCGCACGTCAAGGTGAAGAACTCCCGGCACGGGCTCGCCAACCCCAACGCCCGCTACCGCAAGCAGGTCGCGGTCGAGGAGGTGCTGGAGTCCCCGGTCGTGGCCTCCCCGCTCCGCCTGCTCGACATCTGCGCCACCAGCGACGGCGGCGCCGCCCTGGTCCTCACCTCGGCCGAGTTCGCGCGCTCCCGCGGCCTGCACCCCGTGCGGATCGCGGGCCTGTCCACCCGGACGCCCGCCTTCCCCAAGACGGTCATCGACCTGCCCGACTTCGCGACCGACTCGGCGATGACGGTCGACCCGGGGGAGCGGACCTTCCGCGAGTCCCTCGCCCACGACGCCTTCACCCAGGCCGGCGTCGCCCCCTCCGACGTCTCCCTGGCCGAGGTCTACGACCTGTCCACGGCCCTGGAACTGGACTGGATGGAGGACATCGGGCTCTGCGCGAAGGGCGAGGCCGAGTCCCTGCTGCGCGCGGGCGAGACGACCATCGGCGGCCGGATCCCGGTCAACCCCTCCGGCGGTCTCGCCAGCTTCGGCGAGGCGATCCCCGCCCAGGCCATCGCCCAGATCTGCGAGCTCACCCGCCAGCTCCAGGGACGCTCCGAGGGCCGTCAGGTCGAGGACGCCACCGTCGGGATCGCGGTCAACCAGGGCCTGTTCGGCCACGGATCGGCCACCGTCGTCGTCCGCTGACGGACTACGAGGGCGTGCCCTGGCCCGCGGCTCAGTGCTTCTCGCGGGCCAGGGCGTCGACGGCGTAGCGCAGCCGGGCGTCGACGATCAGATGCTCGTCCTCGGGGCAGTCCAGGAGCGCCTTGGCGTACTCCAGGAGCTGGTCGTCGGTGAGATCGGGGTCGTCGGCGGCCAGCCGGGTGATCAGGTCGACCAGGTCCTCGCGCTGGTAGGTGACGATCGACCGGCCGCGCTCGATCGCGATCGGCTCGGGCCGCGGCTCGGGGACCGGCTCGGGCTCCGACGACGGCAGGGTCGGCTGGCGGGCGGGGACGCCGGACTCCAGCAGCGGGAAGCGGGCGGCGAGCGCGCCGAACAGGGTCGAGTCGGGGGTGACGGTCGCGTCCGGCGGGATCTCGCCGCCCTCGCCGACCACGATGACCCGCGGCGCCATCCACAGCAGGTAGAGGGCGTCGGCGCCCTCGTCGTTGTGGTCGATCACGATCACGTCGAAGGCGTCCTTGGCGGCGGGCAGGACCGTCGCCACCTGCGCGAGCGGCATGATCCACACCGGGAGCGCCTCGGCCTTGGGACGGCCGTGCACGCGCGAGAGGGTCCAGCCCCACGCCTCGGCGGCGGCCAGCGACGCGGCGGCGTCCTCGGTCGCGGCCGTGGTCTGGTCGAGGTGCTCCTCGATCGACTGCTCGGCCGGGGTGCGCGGCCGGTCCTCCAGGAAGGAGGAGACGTAGGCCCAGTGCCAGGCCCGCTCCCACTCCTCGGGAACGATCATCGGCGTGGCGGCCAGCACCGGATGGGCCTCGGCGAGCCTGGCCAGGAGCTGGTCGCAGCGGGCCTGGGCGGCGCGCTCGTTGTGCGCCTCGCCCAGCGCCGCCAGGCAGCGCTCGTAGCCCGCCAGGTCGCGCGCCGACAGCGCGGCGGCGGCCGCGCTCAGCTCCGGCGGCGCCTGGCCCTTGCCGACCTCCAGCTCGATCGCCTGCCGCAGCGAGGCGAGCGCCGCCCACGCCGTGGACGCGCGCCGCCGGATCCTGACGGTCTCCAGCGACGCGCGGTAGGCCTGCCACTCGGCCGGGTTGCGCAGCGGGACGCTCAGCCCGAGCTGGCGCAGCAGGTTCGCCGACTCGGCGACGGCCAGCAGCGCGGTGCGGACCTGCCCGAGCCGGGTGTAGAGCACGGCGAGCTGGGCGACCATGCCGTCCAGCGGCCTGCCCTCGACCAGTTCGACGCCGACCTTCGCCCAGCCGTCCAGCAGTTCCTCGACGGCCAGCCGTCCCTCGAGCGCCGCGATGACGGCGTCGAGCAGCTCGGTGGTGACCGGGGTCTCGCCGTCGACGGTCGCCTCGGTGAGCAGCGGCTCGGCCCGCTTCTGGGCGGCCGAGCGCAGCGGCCCGCGCTTCAGCGTGCCGCCGCCGGCCAGATAGGCGTGCAGCTCGTGCGCCGCGCCGAGCAGCTCGCCCTCCTCGCCGGGCGGCAGGACCACCCAGCGGTTGCCCAGCGTGCGCAGCGCCCGGTCGGCCGCGGCGGCCCGGGAGGCCAGCTCGGCGACGTGCTCCCAGCCCGCGGAGCGTCCGCCCAGGCCGTCGGCGATGGCCCGGACGGTCCAGTCGCCGGTGTTCCAGTCGACGCCCATCTCGCTCATCGCGGCGCCCACGGCGTTCGCGCAGGCCTCGAGCCGGTCGATCACGGCCGGATCGCGGTCCGACAGCCGCTGCGCCAGGTCGCCCGCCGGATCGGGCGCGGGAACCTGGGCGACGGTGATGAGCGCCCTGACCTGCTCGACGCTCGGCAGCATCGACGGGTCGGGCAGGTTCTGCACCGCCCTGGCCCGCCGCTCGGCGGTCTGGGTCGCCAGCAGCCCGACCAGCTCGGCCGCCTCGGCGGTCGTCAGCGGAGGCTGCTCCGGCAGGCCGTTGATCACCGGCATCCACGGGAAGCCCTCGCGCAGCGCGGCCTGGATCTCCTCGACGGTCCCCGCGTACCCGTGGCCGAGGTCGAGGCGTTCGGCGTGACGCATCCCGCCGAGCCTGGCCCGCAGCGCGGACGACTCGTGCTCCAGCAGGTGCAGCCGGTCGGCGTGGTCGCCCAGAGCCCGGTCGTAGCGTTCGGGATCGTAGGACCCGTACCGGACGGCCAGCGCCGCCAGCCGCTCCGGCAGGTCGGACCGGTCGCCGTCCACGGTCACGGCCAGGCCCGCGAGCTCCGGCGGCAGGGCGTCGCGGATCTCGGTCGGCGATGGCGTGGTGACCAGGATCCGCTGCCCGCGCGCCAGCAGCGCGGTGAGCAGCCCGCCGAAGGACGCGCGGTCCTGGAGATGGGCGAGACGGTCCTCGCCGGTCGGCCGCAGGAAGTGCGCCAGCCCCGCCGGGACGGGACCGTCGGCGAGCTCGGCGAGCATCCCGTCGAGATAGTCGACCAGCGCGGTCTCCGAGTGCGGCCGCAGCACGAGCGCGGGCGCCAGGCGGACCTTGGCGTGCGGCGGGGCGCCCGCCGCTGAGCCGTTGGCCGCCTGCTCGTCGGTCCAGTCCTCACGGAAGTCGATCGGCTCGTCGAAGGCGAAGGAGCACCACTTGCGGAGCACGTCGGCGACGGAGTCCTGGAGACCCGCGCCCTGGCCGGTCCTGACGGCGTCGCGGAGCCAGTCGGTGCGGGCGGGCCGGAACCCGGGCAGGTCCTCCAGCAGATCGCGGTCCTGGAGCGATGTGGGCCGCGTGGAGAGCACCACGTCGACGCGCTCGGTCGCCGGATCGACGGTCACGCGCACCGGGGTGGCGAGGAGATGGTTGCGGACGCCCGTGCCGTCACCGGCCTGCCACGTGAGCAATCCCACAGCGAGGACGAGCTCGCGGTCGCGCGGGACCTCGGCGAGACCGCGCAGGGTCCGGTACCAGCGGCGCAGGGCCAGCCAGCCGTCGAACTCCTCCAGCGCGGCCGGCGGGCTGAGCGGGATCGGGGGCAGGCCGAACAGGACCTCCCCGCCGCGCGCGTCCAGCTGGACGCGCAGCTCACCCGGCAGTTCGGCCAGCCAGTGCACCTCGTCGTACCCGGCCACGTCCAGAACGCGCGCCCGTCTGGAGCGCGTCAGGTCGCGGACGAACCGCAGCAGTTGCACCGCCTCGGCGTTCAGCTCGCCGCTCACACCCCTCCCTCGGATCGACCGCCTGCCCAGGCTCGATCTAACACGGCTCCGCCCCATTGTCCAACAGAGTCGGCCGATCCGGGGTGACGGGTCACGCCGAGTAGGTGGCCTTGGTGCGGTACTTCGACTCGGTCGGCATCATGATCCACAGAACCAGGTACACGATGAACTGCGGACCGGGCAGCAGGCAGGAGATCAAGAACAGTACACGGACCAGGCCGGCGCTCATCCCGAATCGACGGGCCAGCCCGGCGCACACGCCGGCGAACATCTTGCCGTTGCTCGGACGGTACAGGCCTTCCATTGCATCCCCCTTGGGAAATCGTTCTGACACTGTTCACGCTAAGTACCGCGAACCGGTCTCGGATCCGCCGGGAGGACTGTTCCGGCCTGCTACTTCAGGCGTAAGGGTTCCCCCTTAAGGGGCCCTGCTCAGGAGGTCCGGAGGAGGCCGGGGAGCTCGGCGAGGGCGTCGATCCGGAACGCGCACCGGGCCAGCAGCTCCGGATCGTCCTGGACGTGCCCCCAGGGGCCCCTGCGCAGGAACGCCACCGGCATCCCGTAGGCCAGGGTCGGCCGGACGTCGTTGTCGATCCGGTCGCCCACGTAGAGGATCTCGGACGCCGCGAACCCGGACTCGGCCACCACCCGGTCGAAGAACGCCGGGAGCGGCTTCTCGACGCCCCACTCCTCCGACGTCGCCAGCAGGTCGTACTCGAGGTCCATCGCGGCCAGCGCCGCGGTGGCCGTCCTGGGCTGGTTGCCGGCGATGCCCACGAACAGGCCCATCTTGCGCAGTTCGGCGAGGGTCTCCCGGACGTCGGGGTAGAGGTCTCCGGCGTCGAAGCCGTTGGGGATCCGCGCCTCGGCGCGGGCGGCCTCGGCCGCGGCGAGGTCGAATCCGGGCCGGAAGTGCTCGAAGACGGCCATGTGGTTCTCGCCGCGCTGGATCACCCCGCCGAGCACGGCGTTGAAGGTGTGCCGGGGCACGCCCAGCCAGTCCGCCCACGCGCCGTAGATCCGTCCCTCGTTGATGAGGGTCTCGCCGACATCGAAGAAAACCGCCCTGATCGTCACGAATCCGATGGTAGGCAACACTTCCCCCCGCCCGGTCCGGCGGGCTAGGTTTCCAGAAACCTACCGAGCGCTTGGTTTTCTACGAGGAGGCGCCTTGCCGGTACCCGACCAGAGAGACCCCGAGATCACCCGGGACGTCCTCACCCGCTGGCTGGACGAGCGGCTGCCCGGAGCCCGGGTGGAGGAGCTGCAGACCCCCGCCACCAGCGGATTCTCCGCCGAGACGCTGATCTTCAGTGCCGGCGGACGCGATTTCGTGGCCAAGGTCGCACCGACCGGCTACCAGATCTTCCCCGAACCGCGGTTCGAGGAGCAGTACAGGGTGCTCGGCGCGCTGCGCGGGCGCGGCCTCAACGTGCCAGAGGTGTTCTGGTACGAACCGGACACCTCCCTGCTGGGCGCGCCGTTCTTCGTCATGGGCGCGGTCGAGGGCCGTGCCCCGAGCGACAACCCGCCCTACCACCAGGCCGGCTGGGTCACCGAGATCGCGCCCGAGGACCGGGCCCTGCTGTGGAACAACGGCCTCGACGCGATGGCCTCCGTCCACGCCCAGCCCGTCGCCGGGCTCGAGTTCGTCGACCAGACCGGCCACGGGCCCACCGGCCTCACCCAGCGGCTCAACTACTACGAGCACTACTTCCGCTGGGCCTACGAGGGGAAGGTGCCGCTCGCCGAGACCGCCCTGGCCTGGCTGCGCGACAACCAGCCCGCCGAGACCCGCCCGCCGTCCCTGCTGTGGGGCGACTCCCGGATCGGCAACCTGCTGTTCGCCGACGACTTCTCGGTCTCCGGGATCCTCGACTGGGAGATGGTCACCCTCGGCCAGCCCGAGGAGGACCTGTCCTGGTACCTCTACCTCGACCGGCACCACTCCGACTGCCTCGACCTGCCGCGGCTGCCCGGTTTCCCCACCCCCGAGGAGACCGTCGAGCGCTACGGCCGGATGCTCGGCCGCCCGATGGAGCACACGAAGTACTACGAGGTGCTCTCGGGACTGAAGTTCACGGCCGTCATGGCCCGCATCGGCCAGCTCTTCATCAGCTACGAGCTGGTCGGCCCGGACGACCCCTTCCCGCACACCAACACCGCGACGAAGCTGCTCGGCAAGGTCATGGAGGAACTGTGAGTCTCTCGCCGCTCGATGATTACCCGATCCACCAGATCTCCGGGGTGATGCGGCACGTCGGCACCTCCGACCGGAACTTCTACGACCGGTACTACTTCAACTGCTTCCCGGTCTCCGGCGACATGATGCTGATCATCGGCGTCGGGCAGTATCCGAACCTCGGGGTCACCGACGCGTTCGCGGTGCTGCGCAGGGGCGACGTCCACCAGGTCGTCCGGGCCTCACGCGAGCTCGGGAACGACCGGATGAACACCGACATCGGCCCGTTCCACGTCGAGGTGATCGAGGGGCTGAAGCGGCTCCGCGTGGTCCTCGACGAGAACGAGCACGGGCTGAGCTTCGACCTCACCTGGGAGGGCTCGATCCCCGCGACCCTGGAACCGCGCCACTACGTGCGCTGGCAGGAACGCGTCATGTTCGACTCCACCCGGATGGCCCAGACCGGCCGCTGGACCGGCCATCTGGTCACCGACGGCGAGCGCGTCGAGGTCACCCCCGGCACCTGGTGGGGCACCCGCGACCGCTCCTGGGGCGTCCGCCCGGTGGGCGAGTCCGAGCCCCCGGGCATCCAGGCCAACAACGCCGGGACGTTCTACTGGACCTACTGCCCGGTCCAGTTCGACGACCACTCGATCCTGGTCATCATCCAGGAGGACGAGCAGGGCCGCCGGGTCCTGGAGGAGGCCACCCGCATCTGGAACGACGGGCGGGGCGAGGAGTACCTCGGCCGTCCTGAGTACCGGCCGGACTACGACCCCGGCACCCGGAACTCCCCGTCGGCGACGCTGGCCTTCGCGCCGCCCGGCGGCAAGCCGTTCGAGATCCGGGTGACGAGCCTGCTGCCCGTCCATCTGATGATCGGCACGGGGTACGGCCTGGAGCCGAACTGGAAGCACGGCATGTACCAGGGGAAGGACCTGGTCGTCCAGGGCGACCGCCGCGACGCGTCGTCCCCCGAGATGTGGGGCCTGGTCGACGCGGCCGCCCGGTTCGAGTACGACGGCCAGGTCGGTTACGGGCTGTACGAGTACTGGGCGCTCGGCCCCCACCCGAGTTTCCCGGGCGAGGGCTGAGCGCCCCGGGCCCACCGGTCAGCCGAGCTTGACCGGAGCGACGGCGCGGACGGCCTCGAGACCGTTGAGCTGGGTGTTGGGCAGCAGGGCCAGCACCGGCGTGGTGAGGCCGTTCGCGACGTACTCCTTGATGCGGTCGCGGCAGGCGTCGGCGGAGCCGTGGACGATCAGGTCGTCCACGACCTCGTCGGGGATGGACTTGAGGGCGGCCTGACGGTCGCCCGCCGCCCAGGCCTCGTTCATCGGCCGCAGGGCGTCGCCGCGGCCGAGCCACTCGTGGAAGGCCCGGTAGACCGGGACGTTCATGTAGGCGGCGATCAGCCAGCGGCCCAGGTTGCGGGCCTCCTCGGCGTCATCGGTCGGGATCACGAAGATCCGGGCGATGAGCTCCTTCTCGGCGTCGAACGCGGCCCTGATCGTCGGGACGTCGTGCGGGGCGAGCCAGTTGGTGATGGCGGCGTCGGCCTCGCGGGCGGCCAGCTTCAGCATGCCGGGGCGGAGCGCGGCCAGGGCGATGCCGGGCGCGACCGCGGGGGCCGACTCCAGCTTGAACCCCTTGACGCCCAGCGCCTCGTCGGTGACCTTCTCACCGGCGAGGGCGCGGCGCAGGAACCGCAGGGTGTCGCGGACCTTCGCGTACGGCTCGGTGAACGGGATGCCGTTCCAGCGCTCGACGATCGTGTCGCTGGAGGTGCCGATGCCGAGCACGAACTTGCCGGGGGCCAGATCGGCGATCGTCGCGGCCTGCTGGGCGAGCAGCCCGGGCCCGCGGGTGTACACCGGGACGATCGCGGGGCCGAGCCGGAGCGTCGGCGCCCACTGGGAGGCCAGGGCGAGCGGGGTGAAGCCGTCGGTGCCGTTGGTCTCGGCGGACCACACGTCGGTGTAGCCGAGAGCGGGCAGCTCCTCGACGATGGCCCGGTGGTCGGCGAGGCCGACGCCGGGCAGCGGAATGGTGAGTCCCCAGTTCATCGCAGGCTCCTAAGCGATTGCCGGTCGGATGATCGATCCGCCGTCGACGACCATGGTCTGCCCCGTCATCCAGCTCGCGGCGTCACCGGCGAGGAACGTCGCGGCGTTGGCGATGTCCTCGGGCACCCCGAGGCGGCCGAGGGGGAGGTCCTTGCTGATGGCCTCCTCGTTCTCGGCCCACAGCGCGCGGGCGAGCTGCGTCTTCACCAGCCCGGGGGCGATGGCGTTGACCCGCACCTTCGGCGCGAGCTCCATCGCGAACTGCCGGGTGATGTGGATGACGGCCGCCTTGGTGGCGTTGTAGTAGCCGATGCCGTGCTCGGTGACGAGGCCGCCGACCGAGGCGATGTTGACCACGGAGCCGCCGTGCTCGGCCATCGAGGCCCGCCAGGCGAGCTGGGTCCACTGCACGACCGCGAACTGGTTGACCTGGACGGTCTTCTCCGCGGCACGGGCGTCGATGTCGACCAGCGGCCCGTAGTGGGGGCTCGTCCCGGCGTTGTTCACGAGCACGTCGAGCCGCCCGAACTCGGCGACGGCCGCGTCGACGCAGGCGGCGGCCTGGTCGGCGTCGCCGACGTGGGCGGCCTTGGCCAGTACCCTCGCGCCCGGGTGCGCTGCCAGCAGCTCGGCGGCGACCTCGTCGAGGCTCTCCTGCCTGCGCGAGGACAGCACCACGTTGGCGCCCTCGGCGGCGAGGGCGAAGGCGATGGCCTTGCCGATGCCGCGCGAGGCTCCGGTGATCAGAGCGGTCTTTCCAGCGAGTCCAGTCTCCACGAACGCCTCCCAGAATCCGATTCGGGGGAACTCTATCCGCTAACTGACTCATGGGTTACTTTGCCCCCATGGCCACTGTAGAGAGTGTGCGCGGGCCCATCGACGCGGCCGCGCTGGGTGTCACCCTGATGCACGAGCACGTCTTCGCCGTCTCGACCGAGCACATCCAGAACTACGGGAACGGCTCCTGGTGGGACGAGGAGTTCCGGATCACCGACGCGATCACCCGGCTCCGCTCGGTCGCCGCCCAGGGTGTGCGGACGTTCGTGGATCCGACGGTCTGGGGCCTCGGCCGTTACCTGCCCAGAATCCAGCGGATCAACGCCGAGGTCCCCGAGCTGAACATCGTCGTGGCGACGGGCTACTACGACTACGACGGCGCCCCGACCCCGTTCTTCCTGCGCGCCCCCGGCGGCCTCCTCGACGACGGCGGGCCCGACCCGCTGGCCCTGGAGTTCGTCCGGGATCTCACGGTCGGCATCGCCGACACGGGGGTGAAGGCCGCCTTCCTCAAGTGCGCGGTCGAGCACCCGCCGGGCGCGGACGGCCGGGTCGCCCCGGGCGTCGAGCGGACGGCGAAGGCCGTCGCGTACGCCCACCGCGAGACGGGCGCCCCGATCACCGTCCACACCCATCCCGCCGCGCACACGGGCCGCTGGGCCCTCGACCTGTTCCGGTCGGAGGGCGTGGACCTGACCAAGGTCGTCCTGGGCCACAGCGGCGACTCGGGCGACCTCGACCATCTGATGGAGCTCGCCGACACCGGCGCGATCCTCGGCATGGACCGCTTCGGCGTCGACGCCACCCGCGACACCCCCGCCCGGGTCGAGACGGTCGCGGCCCTGGCCGCCCGCGGCTACGCCGACCGCATGGTCCTCAGCCAGGACGCCGCCTGCTTCCTCGACTGGTTCGGCCCCGACTACGACACCCTGCGCCCGGCCCTGCTGCCCAACTGGCACTACGAGCACGTCCTCGCCGACGTCGTGCCCGCCCTCCGGGACGCCGGGGTCTCCGCCAAGGACGTCGACCAGATGCTCGTCACCAACCCCGAGCGCTACTTCACCCGCTGAAACACCGGCGATCATTGTTGCGAGGGCAACATTGCCCGGTGGCCCGGCCGACCCTAGGGTCGCCTCCATGGACGCTTCCACCCGACGTCTCGGGACTCTGCTCGCCGGCATGGGGATTCTTCACTTCGCCGCGCCGAAGCCGTTCGACGCGATCATCCCCGAGTCGCTCCCGGGGACGGCCCGCAGCTGGACGCATCTGAGCGGGATCGCCGAGCTCGCCCTCGGGGCGGCGGTCCTCAACCCGTCGACCCGGCGGCTGGGCGCCCTCGGCGCGGCGGGCCTGTTCGCCGCGGTGTTCCCCGCGAACGTCAAGATGGCCCGGGACTGGAAGGACAAGCCGGGGCCGATGCGGGCCGCCGCCCGTGCCCGCCTGCCGCTCCAGATCCCGCTGATCGCCTGGGCGCTCTGGGTGGCCCGCAAGCCCTGACCCTCCCGCGCTCAGGTGGGACGGACCAGCGGGAAGGGGATCGTCTCGCGGATGCTCTTGCCCGTGAGGGTGATGAGCAGCCGGTCGATGCCCATGCCCATGCCGCCCGCGGGGGGCATGGCGTACTCCAGCGCCCGCAGGAAGTCCTCGTCGATCTCCATGGCCTCGGGGTCGCCGCCCGCCGCCAGCAGGGACTGCTCGGTGAGGCGGCGGCGCTGGAGGACGGGGTCGATCAGCTCGGAGTAGGCGGTGCCGAGCTCGATGCCGCCCACGATCAGGTCCCACTTCTCGGCCAGCCGCGGGTCGTCGCGGTGCGGGCGGGTCAGCGGCGAGGTCTCGGCGGGGAAGTCCCGGACGAACGTCGGCGCGATCAGGGTGTGCTCCACCAGCAGCTCGTACAGCTCCTGGACGAGCCTGCCCTGGCCCCAGGCGGAGTCGAACTCGAGGTTCACCCCGGTCGCGTGCTCGCGGACGTCGGCCAGCGGCGTGCCCGGGGTGATCTCCACGCCGAGCGCCGCCGAGACCGAGCCGTAGACGGTGATCTCCGACCAGTCCGTGGCCAGGTCGAACGCCATCCCCGGACGGTCGATCACCGTCGTGCCGAGGGCCTCGGTGGCGGCGGCCACGACGAGCCGCCGGGTGAGCGCCGCCATCGTGTCGTAGGTGCCGTAGGGCTCGTAGGCCTCCAGCATCGTGAACTCGGGGTTGTGCCGCGGCGAGACGCCCTCGTTGCGGAAGTTGCGGTTCAGCTCGAAGACCTTGCCGACGCCGCCGACCAGCAGCCGCTTCAGGTAGAGCTCGGGCGCGATCCGCAGGTAGAGGTCGAGGTTGTAGGCGTTCATCCGGGTGGTGAACGGCCGGGCCGTCGCCCCGCCGTGGACGGGCTGGAGCATCGGCGTCTCGACCTCGAGGAAGCCGCCGGCGCGCAGGGCGTCCCTGACGGCCGCGACGGCCGTCCCGCGGGTCCGCACCATCCTCCTGGCCTCGTCGTTGACGATCAGGTCGACGTACCGCTGCCTGACCCGGGTCTCCTCGCCGAGGCCGCCGGGGGCGGGCAGCGGGTGCAGGCACTTGGCCGTCAGCGCCCAGGACGCCGCCCGGACGGTCAGCTCGCCCGACCGGGTCGTCATGACCTCGCCGGTGACGCCGACCTGGTCGCCGAGGTCGATGAGCGTCTTCCACCGGGGCAGGTCGGGCAGCTCGGAGGTGAGCATGATCTGGAGGTCGCCGGTCTCGTCCCGCAGGGTGGCGAAGCAGAGCCGGCCGTGCTCGCGGGAGGACACCACCCGTCCGGCGACGGCGGCGGTGACGCCGGTGAGGGAGTCGGGGGCCAGCGAGCCGTACCGCTCCCGGAGCCCGGCGGCGTAGTCGGTGCGGTCGTAGCCGAGCGGGTAGGGGTCGATCCCGGCGGCGCGGAGGCGGTCGAGCTTGGCGTGCCTGACCCGCTCCTGCTCCGACAGCCGCCGCTGCGGCGTCCTGGCGGCCTCGGCCGACTCCTCGACCAGGGCGATCTGGGCGAGGAGGGCGGGGGTGGCGGTCGCGGCGGCCAGCGGGGGCTTGCGGAGGGTCGGCAGGAACCCCTCGGCCTTCGCGGCGGCCAGCCCGATCCGGACGGCGTCGCGCGAGTTGTGGAAGCAGATGAACCGGGGCAGCCAGTCGGGGTGGTACTTGGCGTTGGCCAGGTAGAGCGACTCGAGCTGCCAGAAACGGGAGGCGAACGACATGAGCCCGTACCCGAGCCGGAGCAGGGGGCCCGCGCCGATCTGGGTGCCGCGTTCGAACACCGACCGCAGCACGGCGAAGTTCAGCGAGATCCGGGAGACGCCGACCGTCCCGGCGTTGGTGGCCAGCATCGCCACCATGTACTCGTTGAGGCCGTTCTCGGCGGCCCGGTCGCGGCGCATGAGGTCGAGCGACAGGCCGTTGCGGCCCCACGGGACGAAGCTGAGCATCCCGCGGCGGGTCCCGTCGCGGTCGAAGGCCTCGACCATGACGCACCGGCCGTCGGCGGGGTCGCCGAGCCTGCCGAGCGCCATCGAGAAACCGCGTTCCGCGGCCCCCTCGCGCCAGCGTTCGGCGTCCTCGATGACCTGGGCCATCTCGGCCGCGGGGATCTGGCCGTGCCGCCGGATCCGGACGGAGTACCCGGCCCGCTGCACCCGCCGGACGGCCTGCCTGACCTGGCGCATCTCGCGGCCGTCGAGGTTGAAGTCGGCGGTCTCCAGGATGGCCTCGTCGCCGAGTTCCAGGGCGTCCATGCCGTGCCGGGCGTAGGCCTGGGCGGCCCTGGAACCGGCGCTCATCACGCCGGGGATCCAGGCGTGGGCCCGGCACATCTCCAGCCAGCCCCCGATCGCGCCGTCCCAGGCGTTCGGGTCGCCGAGCGGGTCGCCGCTGGCCAGGCAGACGGTGCCCTCGACCCGGTAGGAGATCGCGGCCCGGCCGGACGGCCCGACGAGGACGTCCTTGTCGCGGCGGAGCGCGAAGTAGCCGAGGGAGTCCTGCTCGCCGTACTCGGCGAGCAGGGCGCGGGCGGGCAGCTCCTCCTCGGCGCGCAGGACGGCGTCGCCGCGGCCGGGCCGGAACAGGGCCCAGACGGTCAGGATGAACAGGCCGCCGCCGAGGAAGTCGAGGACGAGGTCGACCCAGCCGGGCACGTGCACGTTGATCGGGTCGCCGGTGACGGCGGCGCCGAGGGCCGACTGGAAGAAGGCGTAGGCGGTGTAGGTCCAGGCGGCGCCCGCGGCGTCCTGGTCGGTGATCCCGACCAGGAGGGTTCCCACGACCAGGGTGAACAGCAGGAAGAAGACGAAGACCCGCAGCGCGAGCCGCCGGTTGGCCCGGTCGGGCAGGGTGTTGAACCGCCCGCGGCAGGCGATCAGGCCGGCGAACACGAGCCCGAAGCAGACCGCGACGAGACTCCAGACGAGCCCGCCGTCGGTGGGGCTGACGGCCGTGAGCACGGCCACCAGGAAGAACAGGCCGAAGACGACGGTGACGATCCGCCACGCGGACCGCTTCCTGCGGCGGATACCGTAGGAGAGCAGGATCAGCAGGAGCCCGTAGGCGAGGCTGGGCGCCCACCCGAGCACCGTCAGCCAGCGCAGCGCCCAGATGCCGGCGAGCTCCTCGATGAGGCTCGACGACAACCACGCGACGATCGAGACGATGCCCGAAAGCCGGACGTACCAGAAAACGACCGTTGGCACGGGTTTTGTCAGCCGCACCCATAGGCTTCCCATGATCCCCCCGTCATGATCCATACCCACATTTCCATCGCCTGCCCTCGGAACTTCGGTCCGGTGGTTCGCATCTAACGCCGCAGAGAGGGCATCAGCCCTGGCGCGGCTACCGATATGCCCCTTCGACTATGGATATGGTCACTTCTATGCCGAACGAGACCCACCACCGCCTCCTCGCGCGCCGCTACAGGCTCGACGCGCAGGTCGGACGGGGCGGGATGGGCACTGTATGGCAGGCCTTCGACGAGGTGCTCGGCCGGGACGTGGCCGTCAAGGAGGTCATCCTCCCGTTCGGGCTGAGCGACGAGGAACGCGACCTCCAGCACCGCCGCACCTTCCGGGAGGCCAGGACGGCCGCCCGGCTGGCCCACCCCGGCGTGGTCACCGTCTACGACGTCGTCGAGGAGGACGACCGGCCGTGGATCGTGATGGAACTGATCAAGGCGCCGTCGCTCGACAAGGTCATCAAGGACGGCGGCACCCTCACGGCCAGGCGCGCCGCGCGGATCGGCGCCCAGATGCTGTCGGCGCTGCACGCCGCGCACGAGGCCGGTGTGCTGCACCGCGACGTCAAGCCGTCGAACGTGCTGCTCGCCGAGGGGGACCGCGCCGTCCTCACCGACTTCGGCATCGCCCACGCGACCGGCGACGCCACCCTGACCGCCACCGGCCTCGTCATGGGCTCGCCCGCCTACATCGCCCCGGAGCGGGCGCGCGGGCGGATCGCGGGGCCCTCCTCCGACCTCTGGTCGCTCGGGATCACCCTCTACGCCATGTGCGAGGGGCGCTCGCCCTACGAGCGGTCGGAGCCGATGGCGTCGCTGCTGGCGATCATCTCCGAGGAGCCCAGGGTCTCCGAGCAGGCCGGGCCGCTGAACAAGGTCATCGCGGGGCTGCTGCGCAAGGAGCCCGACGAGCGGATGACCGTCCACGAGGCCGGGGTGCTGCTCGACGAGATCGCCAACGGCAAGGGCGGCGCGGCGACCAGGCCCGTCCCGCGGCCGGAGCCGGTCGTCTTCGAGCAGCCCGCGCCGCCCGTGGTCCCGCCGCCCGCGAGCCCGCGGGACGGGGCCGTGCGGCTGGGCGCGGCCACGGTGGCCTCCCGGGCACGCGGCGGCGGCCCGACGCTCGCGATCGTCGCGGCGATCGTCCTGGTCACGGCGCTGGTCGTCGGCGGGATCTTCTGGATGCAGACCCGCGACGGCGAGCCGGAGGACGGGGCGAAGCCCACGACCGGGACCTCCCAGAAGCCGGAGAGCGGCAAGCCGTCGTCCTCGCCGTCCGCCAGTGCCTCCAAGAGCAGCGCGCCGCCGTCCAAGTCGCCCTCGGCGACCCCGAGCACCCCGGCGTCCGGTGCGGTCCCCGCCGGGTTCCGCGAGTACAAGGACCCGACGGGCTACTCCCTCCAGGTGCCGTCGGACTTCACCGGGCCCGAGCGCAGGAACGCCGAGAACCACTACTTCTACTCGCCGGACGACCAGCGCACCATGATCCAGATCGGGCAGACCGACGATCCGGGCGAGAGCGCGATCGCCGACTGGGAGCAGCAGGCCGCGGGCAACGCCATTCCGGGTTACGAGAAGGTCGCGATCGTCGCCACTCCGGACCAGCCGCCGGTTCTCGGCAAGAACGGTGCGAACTCAGCGGACTGGGAGTTCATCTCAGTGGTGAACGGCGTGCGCATGCACACGCTCAACCGGGGATTCCTCCTGAACGGCATGGGTTACGCGATCTTGTTGCGGGCGCCCGACAGTGAGTGGACGAAGACCCTGGAGCGGATGCGGCCGGTGTTCGAGAGCTTCAAGGGCAAGTCCTGACGCGTTCGCGGCGGGTACGGGCCTTTACGGAATCGTGAACAAAACTCGATAGGGTCCGCCCATGACACAGGGGGAGGAGCGGCTGCTCGGCGGCCGCTACCGGCTCGACGGGGTGCTCGGCCGTGGCGGCATGGGCACCGTTTGGCGCGCCCGCGACGAGGTCCTCGGCCGCGTCGTCGCGGTCAAGGAGGTGCTCACCCCCCGCGGTCTCGACGACGCCGCGCGCGACGTCCTGCACCAGCGGATGCTGCGCGAGGCCAGGGCCGCGGCCCGGCTGAGCCATCCGGGGATCGTCACCGTCCACGACGTCGTGGAGGAGGACGGCGTCCCGTGGATCGTCATGGAGTTCGTCGACGCCAGGTCCCTCCAGGAGGTCCTGGACGAGAGCGGTCCGCTGCCCGAGGAGAGGGTCGCCGACATCGGCCGCCAGATCCTCGGCGCGCTCCGCGCCGCCCACCAGGCCGGGATCCTGCACCGGGACGTCAAGCCCGCCAACGTCATGCTCACCGAGGACCGGGCGATCCTCACCGACTTCGGCATCGCCCAGGTGGAGGGCGACGCCTCGCTCACCCAGACGGGCATCGTCATGGGCTCGCCCGCCTACATCGCGCCGGAACGCGCCCAGGGCATCAAGCCGGGCCCGCCCGCCGACCTGTGGGCGCTCGGCTCGCTCCTGTTCGCCGCCGTCGAGGGGAAGCCGCCGTTCGAGCGTCCCGAGGTCCTGTCGACCCTGGCCGCCGTCATGATGGAGCCGATCCCGCCGTTCGCCCGCGCCGAGGCCCTCGCCCCGGTGATCATCGGCCTCCTGGCCAAGGAGCCCGCCGAGCGCCTCGACGCGGCCGCCGCCGCCGAACTCCTGCACCACGCCGAGGCCCCGAAGCGCGCCCGCGCCGAGCTGACCTCCTTCGACCGGACGCGCGTCCCCGAGCCGGCCCCCACGGCGGCCGTCCGTGCCCCGGTGGCCCTGGACTCCGTCCGCACCGGCACCACCTACGACAACCTCTTCCGCCCGGCCGCCGTCCACCGCGACGAGTCCCCGACCCTCCCGGCCGCTCCGCGCGTCCAGATCCCGCCCGCGGCGAGCGCCGCGGTGCCGCCTCCGCCCTCCGCCGACGAGCAGTGGATCCAGAACCTCGACCAGGGCCTTCCGCCCGCCCCGAAGAAGCGCGGTACCGGCCTGTCGGTGATCATCGGAGCGGTACTCGGCGTCGCCGCCGTCCTCATCGCCCTCTTCGTCGTCCTCAACCAGGGCGACACGAAGAACGGCGGGCCGAAGAGCACGCCCACGACGGTCGTGACGCCCGTCGACAACGGGCTCGTGACCTACGAGGAGGACGGCTACTCCATCGACGTCCCGAAGGGCTGGAAGAGGGTCCCGTGGGCCAAGCGCCCCGCGATCACCTGGGACGATCCCGCGACGGACGCCTACGTGCAGGTGGACAAGACCCCTTGGAAGGGCACACCTCGCGAGGCGCTGGAGTACTGGATGTCGGTGGAGCTGCCCGCGGGCGTCGCGCTGCCGGACTTCAAGCTGCTCGCGCCCCTGCGGAACGAGCAGGTGGGCGGCTACAAGGCCGCTGTGGTGGATTTCACTTTCAACAACGGAACCACGAACTCGCCGCGCCGCGGGCGGGTTCTGCGCGTCCGGACGCCGTCCGGTATCGCCGTGTTCGCGGCCATCCCGTCGGAGAACTGGACCGACATGGAGACAACAGTGGACAATATTCTCAGGTCGTTCAAGCCGTGAGGCACGATTGAACCTTCTGGGGGGCTCACGCGTCCCAGGTAAGACCAATCAGAGGTCAGGGGACGGGGGTCCGCACCTCTGAGAAGTTCTCCAAAGACGGTCGGGGGAGCACGAGCAGATGGGTCAGGACTCGGGACGATTGCTGGGCAATCGTTACCAACTGGTCACGGTACGTGGTCGCGGCGGCATGGGCGTCGTGTGGCGGGCCAAGGACGTCATGCTCGATCGCGAGGTCGCGGTCAAGGAGGTGACCTTCGGCCCCGGGCTGAGCGGTCACGAGAAGGACGTGCTCAAGCAGCGCACCCTGCGCGAGGCGCGGGCGTCGGCGCGCCTGAACCACCCGAACGTGGTGACCGTCCACGACGTCGTGGAGGAGGACGGCCGGCCGTGGATCGTCATGGAGTTCGTCGACGCCGACTCCCTCCAGGACATCCTCGACATCGAGCGGATCATCGAGCCGTGGCGGGCCGCCGAGATCGGCCGGCATGTCATCTCCGCGCTGAAGGCCGCTCATGAGCGGGGCATCCTGCACCGCGACGTGAAGCCGTCGAACATCCTGATCACGAAGAACTCCGGCCGGGTCGTGCTCACCGACTTCGGCATCGCCCAGATGGAGGGCGACGTCACCCTCACCCAGACGGGCCTGGTCATGGGCTCGCCCGCCTACATCCCGCCGGAGCGCGTCCAGGGGGAGCGGGCCGTCCCGGCGTCCGACCTGTGGTCGCTCGGCGCGACCCTGTTCGCCGCGGTGGAGGGCCACGCGCCGTTCGAGCGCGCCGACGCGATGGCCGCCCTGTCGGCGGCGCTGTCGGAGCCGGTGCCGCGGCCGCGGCAGGCGGGTCAGCTCACCCGCGTGCTCGAGGGGCTGCTGGTCCGTGAGCCCGCCGCCCGGATGACGTCGGAGCAGGCGCTTCCGCTGCTCCAGGACGTCTCGGCGTCGCGGCCGAACCCGATTCCGCTCTCCCAGGCCACCCAGTTCGACGAGACGATCCTCGACCGGCCCTCCGAGCGTCCGCCGGTGGCCGGGGCGATGGAGACGATCCTGGACCCGGCCCAGCTCGGCCAGGCGTCCATGCAGATCCCGCAGGCGCAGCGCCCCCAGAACCAGGGACCGCAGCACCAGCCCCCGCACCGGCGTCCCGAGGTCGAGCCGGAGGCCCGCACGATCCTGGAGCCGCAGGCGGGCCACCACCTGGCCTGGCGCGACGACCAGGCGGCCTCCTTCCAGCAGCCCTCCTCACCGTTCGGCGGCTACTCCACCCCGGCCCCCTACCAGCCCCCGGACAAGGGCAACAGGACGACGATCATCATCGTCCTGTCGATCGTCATCGCGGTCGTGGCCCTGGCCCTCGTCGTCTACATCGTCTCCGGTCAGGCATAGAAGTCAGGCCTGGAGAAGCCGGGCTCAGAGAAGCTCCGCCAGCAGGGCGGCGGCGCGGGTGGCGCCGTCGGCGGGGACGGGCAGATAGGTGACGTCGCGGCCGATCTCGGTGGAGATGGCCTCGGCGAGGGCGGGGGCGGTCAGGCCGGCGTAGTCGAGGCGGCGGCCCGCGCCGTGCCGGTGGAGCCGGTGGGCGACGTGGAACTGCTGCTCGAAGTGGTTGCGCAGCGGGACGTAGAGGAAGGGGCGTCCCGCCGCGGTCAGCTCCATGCAGGTGGTCAGGCCGCCCTGGACGACCGCGAGGTCGGCGGCGGCCAGATGCCGCGGCAGGTCGGGGACGAAGGACCGCAGCTCCACCCCTTCGGTGCGGTGCAGATCGCCGGGATCGACGCGCGGGCCGGTCACCACGATCATCCGCAGGCCCGGCACCCGCCGGGCGGCCTCCGGGTAGGCGTCGACGACGGTCTGCAGCAGATGCCGTCCCACGCCCGATCCGCCGGCGGTCACGACACAGACCCGTTCGCCGGGGCCGTAGCCGAGTTCCTCGCGCAGTGCGGCCCGGCTGGGGAGCGACGCCTGGTCGAACCCGGTGACATAGCCGGTGAAGTCGTAGTTCGCCCGGGTCCACTCGCGGATGAAGGGAAGCTCGGGCCCGAACCGGTCGGTGACGACGTCCTCGGGGTCGCCGACGAACAGGGCCCGGTCGCGCACCCGCGGATGGCGGGCCACGTGCCGGATCATCTCCTCGTTGTAGTCGGCCGTCACCAGCCGCCGCCGGGGGCCGTCGCCGGGCATGGGCAGCAGGCCGACGAAGTCGGTGAGCCAGGCGTAGGCGAAGGTCTTCAGCCGCGGGTTCTCGTGCAGGAAGTGGTCGACGTCCCAGGCCTCGTCGGCGACGACCAGGTCGTAGTCCCCGTCGCGGACCACGTCGTGGAAGACCATGAAGTTGGCCACGAGGATCTCGTCCATCCGGCGCAGCGCCTCGAAGCAGTGCAGGTCGTGCTCGCCCGCCTCGGCCTCGATGTGGGCGGACTCGGCGACCAGCCAGGAGCAGGCCGGGTGGATCCGCTCCCCGGCCCGTTCGAGCAGGCGCGTCACGGGATGCTGGGTGAGCCAGTCGATCTCGACGCCCGGCCGCTGCTTGCGGAGCTCACCGGCGATGGCGATGTCGCGCCTGGCGTGGCCGAGGCCGATCGGCGAGCAGAGGTAGAGGACGCGCCGGGGCCGGTGGTCCCAGCGCCGCAGGGTGCGGTGCTCGCGCGGGGGGCTCAGCCGGGTGATGAAGTCGTGCAGGAGCAGGTTCACCTTCACCGGGTCGCGGGCGAGGGGGATGTGCCCGGCTCCGGCCAGCGTGACGAGCTCGGCGCCGGTCTCCTCGCGCAGCCGCTCGCTGCGGTGGTGGGAGCTGATCCGGTCGTCGTCGCCGTGCAGGAGCAGCAGGGGAGAGGCGATCCGGCCGCACCAGGCGAGGACGTCCGCCTGGGGCGGCATCCCGCCGTGGCTGTCGGCCACCAGGACCTCGCCGGTGGTCTCCAGGCCCCAGGCCACCGCGTCCTCGATCTGCTTCGTCGAGTGCGGCTCGGGGAAGCACTGCCCGAAGAAGAACCAGAGGAAGTCCTCATACCCCTCCCGCCAGTAGGCCCGGTTGTACTTGGCCCAGTGCCCGGGCGGGTCGGCGGCGAGATCCGGGACGCGCGACGGCTCCAGGACCGGCGCGGGACCGTCGAGGCTCAGCCGTGTCCCCCGGGCGGTCGACGGGCCGCTCAGCGACACCGTCGGGCCGATCAGGACGGTGCCGAGCACCCGCTCGGGATGGTCGGCGGCGAGGCAGAGCGCCCAGTTCGCCGCCTTGGAGAGCGCCACCAGCACGGCCCGGCCGGCGCCCGCGGCGTCCAGGACGGCGGTCGCGTACCCGACCTGGGCCTCGGGCGTGTACGCGGCCGGGTCGAGCGGTCGGCCGGACTCCCCGTTGCCGGGCCCGTCGTACACGATCACCCGGTGGTGACGGGCGAGGTAGGGGATCTGCGCCTTCCAGAAGCGCTTGTGGACGACCGTCCAGGTCGGCATCAGCAGGACGGCCGGCTCACCGTCCCCGTACACCTCGTAGTGGATCCGGACGCCGTCCCGCTCGACGAAGCCCTCGCCGTCAGCCGACCTGGCGCGCATCGGCCGCCCCCTCCGCCTTCGCCGCCCGGCCCGGAAGCGGCACGAACCGCGGTACCTCGGCGGAGTACCGCTCGTAGCTCTCGCCGAGCTGGCCGCGCAGGTCGTGCTCCTCGAACCGGACGCCGATCAGGATGTATCCGGTGGAGGCCAGAGCGAACAGCAGCCGTCCGGCGCTCATGTCGGGGGCGGCCCAGAACGCGATCAGGAACCCCGTCATGATCGGATGCCGGATGAGCCGGTAGAGGAGAGGCCGGCGGAAGGCGGGCTCGGCGGGCGTCCCCCCGGCCGCGGCCTGGCGCAGCCCGAACAGCTCGAAGTGGTCGATCAGGTAGGTGCTCAGCACCAGGAACGCCCAGCCGAACAGGTAGACGGTCCACAGCAGGCCCCGCGCCCAGCCGGGCCCGACCGACCAGACCTCCGAGGTCAGCGGCCGCCACTGCCACAGCAGCAGCGCGATCAGCAGGCTGGCCGCCAGCACGTAGGTGCTGCGTTCCAGGTGCGCGGGCACCCGGCGGGTCCACCAGCGCTTGAACCACGGCCGCGCCATGACGCTGTGCTGCACCGCGAACAGCCCGAGCAGGACGAGGTCGACGAGGACCGCAGCCCAGGCGGGCCCGCCGGGTCCGTCGTCGACGCCCTTGGGAACGACGGCGCCGGCCAGGAAGCCGATCGTGTAGAGGATGACGGCCAGGAACGCCAGATAGGCGGCCCCCGCGTAGCCGAATGCCAGTGCCCTTCGCGACATGAGAGGATTCCCCTTCGTTCGGTCGATCGACCGATCGCGGTCAAAGTAACATTCGGTCGACCGACCGACAAGGGCCCGGCGGCCCGGGAAAGGATGGGGCCATGCAGACCGCCGACCGCATCATGGAGGCAGCCAGGGCGTGCCTGCTGGCCGAGGGCTACGCGAAGCTGTCCACCCGCAAGGTGGCCGAGCGCGCCTCGGTGCCGCTGAGTCAGATCCACTACCACTTCCAGGGCAAGCAGGGCATGGTCCTGGCGCTGCTCGACTACGAGAACAGGCTGCTGGTCGGGCGGCAGCGGGAGATGTACTCGGCGCGGACCCCGCTGTGGAAGCGCTACGAGCAGGCCTGCGACTTCCTGGAGGACGACCTCGCGTCGGGGTACGTCCGGGTGCTCCAGGAGATGATCTCCGCCGGGTGGTCGGACGCCGAGGTGGCGCGGCAGGTGCTGGCGATGCTCCAGGGCTGGATGGACGTCCTCGAGGAGGTCGCCCGCGAGGCCGAGGAGCGGTTCGGATCACTCGGCGTCTTCAGCCCCGCCGACGTCGCGGGCCTCGTCGGCCTGGCCTTCCTCGGCGGCGAGTCCGTCCTGCTCCTCGGGGACACCGCCTGGCAGGGCCGGGTCCGCTCGGCCCTCCGCAGCGTCACGGCCGGCCTGCGCGCGCTGGAGGAGAACCGCTAACTCTGGCGCAGGCCGGTGATCGTCGAGGAGCCGGCGGTCACCACGGTGTGCTCGACGTCCACGCCGCCGTGGCCGGTGAAGGTGATGGCGGGCGGGACCAGGACGGGCGGGTTCTCGGGGGTGAGGTCCATCTTCAGCAGCCCGAACGCCCAGCCGACCATGTGGGTCGTGTACATGGTGACGCCGTCCCTGAAGACGATCTTGTCGGCCTTGAGGGTGCCGTGCTCCGACTTCTGCACGAGGTCGGTGAGCGTCGCGGTGTCCATCGTGAACTTGAGGACGTCGATCGTGCCCGACCGGGTCGGAAGCTTGGCCACGCCCTCGTAGGACAGCCCGGTCTGGGTGAGGGAGCTCGCGGTGAGCGTCACGTCCTCGGTGTAGGTGGCGCCGTCGAGGCCTCCGCGTCCGGCCCTGAGCTTCTTGCCCGGTCTCTCGCAGGCGTTCTTCTCCCACGCCTCAAGGAGCTCCATGAGCTCCTTCTTCGACAGCCCCGAGGTGTCCTCGGGCAGCTCGGGACAGGCCTTCTCCGCCTCTTCGGGCGGCGCCGCGCTCTCCTCCGGCGCCGGAGTGGCGTCCGGCGCGGGGCCGGTGGCCTCGGGCTCCGGCGCCTCGGGCGTCACCGCGGGCGAGGGGCTCACCGATGGGCCGGCGCCCGGCGAGACCGAGACCGAGGGTGAGACGGAGGGCGAGGGCGCCGGATCCCCGGCCGCCGCCGTCGCGAACAACCCGGTCCCGAGCACGGCCGGAACCACGGCCGCCGCCAGGAGCTTCCCACGCACTACGCCTCCAGCTGCCGCTCGACGAGCCCGGGAAGGATCTCCGCGGGCTGCTTCTTCCCCTTGGCGTGTCCCGGCGTCCACGCGACGATCAGCCC
Organism: Actinocorallia longicatena; assembly: GCF_039534125.1. Taxonomy (NCBI): domain Bacteria; kingdom Bacillati; phylum Actinomycetota; class Actinomycetes; order Streptosporangiales; family Thermomonosporaceae; genus Actinocorallia; species Actinocorallia longicatena. Next base: position 79,779 of record NZ_BAAAUV010000023.1, read on the forward strand.
GCCGCCGACCAGCCCGAGCAGCATGCCGAGCAGGAACCCGCCGAGGTTCGACGTCACGAACGAGCCCAGCGCGGCCAGGACGGTGATGACGCCGAAGAACATCCGCTGCGAGGGCTGCACCCACGAGAGAAGGCCGCAGACGATCAGGAGGATGCCGGCCAGCCACGGCATCGCGCCCTGGAGGATGGTCACCCCGAGCGGGGCCAGGGGGATGGACAGCAGCTCGAGACCGCCGAGGACGGCGAACGCGCCACCCCAGAAGGGACGCGTCCGCCGCCAGCGACGGAACCCGGTGGGTTCGGTGGTGCTCATGCCTAGTAGCACTCCGCGCCGAAGGACATGGTCAGGCCCTTGAGGTTGAACGTGCCCGCCGTGGTCGACCAGGCGCTCTGCTGGACCTTGGTCAGGACCGCGGAGGTGGCCTGCTGGCCGAAGGCCCCGGCCTGGCCGACGGGGGCGGCGTCCCACTTGCCGCCGTCGCCGATCTTGGCGGCGTCCAGCTTGGAGGCGTCCATGCCGATCTTGATGTCGCTGAACACGGCGTCGGCCTTGAGGCTGTCGATGCCCATGGTGAGGTGGTCGGCGACGACCTTGTTGCTCTCGTTCGGGCCGGCCTCGAGCCGCAGGGTGATCTTCTTGCCGAAGAAGTCCTGGGTCACCGACTGGCACATCTTGGTGATCTTGGCCTGGTTGATCACGGCGTTGGTGACGGGCACGAGGGTGCCGTCGCCCTTCTGCACCGCGCTGCCGTACTGGGTGAAGCCGTCGGCCTCGATCTTGTCGGCGGACACCTTGAAGGCGTTGCCGGAGACGGCGAAGGTCGCCGCGATGGCGCCGGAGGCGGTGCCGAAGACCAGGGCGCCGACCGCGAGGGTGGACGGCACCATGACGGCGGCGAAGCGCTTCCAGGAGACCTTGCCGGTCGTGGGGGAGTCGGACATGTAAGGGGTTCCCAACTCAAGGAGGGATAGGGGTGACGCTCGTCACCTGAGGTGACGAGCGGTGTCAAGTTACCCCCAAGTACTTACTTCCGCCAAACAGTAAGTCCTTGCTTGGAACCCGTTCTACCTGGGCAAATGTGGAGCAAAGTCCTATGACAGAGGCTTTACAGGGCTCCGAACATCTCCCCGAACAGGGAGGAGTAGTCGGGTCCACGGCGGAGGTGGTGGCCGCCGTCGACGTTGAGGACGGTGCCGGTGATCCAGGTGGACCCGGGGCCGACCAGGAAGGCGGCGGCGTCGGCGATGTCCTCCGGGCGTCCCACGCGGGAGATCGGCATGCAGGCCAGGTAGTCCTCCAGGACCGGGCCCTCCTGGGTGATGCCCGCGACCAGCTCGGTGGCGACCAGGCCGGGCCGGATGCCGTTGACCCGGACGCCGTGCGGCCCCAGCTCGTCGGCCGCGAGCGCGACCAGGTTGTCGACCGCCGCCTTGGACGGCCCGTAGGCGCCGAACCACCGGTGGGTGTTGCTGGAGGCGATCGAGGAGATCGCGACGAGCGCGCCGCCGGTGCCCCCGCCGGACGTCCCTGCCCCGGACGTCCCTCCCCCGGACGTCATGGCGATGGCCGCGTGCTTGAAGGTCAGCAGCGTGCCGGTGGCGTTGAGCTCGAGGGTCTCGCGCCAGGCGGCGGCGTCCAGCTCGCGGATCGGGCCGATCGAGGTGGAGCCGCCGGCGCTGGCCACGACCGACCGCAGCGGGGCGGCCTCGGCGGCGAAGGCGACGGCCGCCGCGATCTGCTCCTCGTCGGTGACGTCGGCCGCGAAGTACCGGCAGCCGATTTCCTTCGCGACGTTCTGCAACCGTGACTCGGTGCGGCCGATGATGGTCACTTCCGCGCCGTCGGCGGCCAGCCGGGCGGCGCAGGCCCGGCCGATCCCGCTGCCACCGCCGGTGACCAGCGCCGATGTCCCCTTCAATACGGACATGCCACGTTCCCTTCACTGGAGAGGATCACGAGCGTACTCGGCTCAACCAAGCAAGCGATAGGCCGACCAACGTCGACGGGCGGGCCGCGTGGTCATCCGGTGGCCTTCGGTTGCGGGAGGATGTGACCCGAACCATCAGGAGGTTGCCTTGACGGGCGATGTTCGGATCACTGTGACGCGGACTCTGACCAAGGACCAGCAGGCGCGGCGCGCACGGCTCATCGCGTCCGCGCACGAGCTGGCGTCCGAAGGCGGGTACGCGGCCGTGACCATGCACGACGTCGCGGACAGGGCCGGGGTGGCCAGGGCGACCGTCTACCGCTACTTCGCGTCCAAGGACCATCTGCTGACCGAGGTCGCGGCCGACTGGGCGCGGGTGTTCACCGAGCTGAACGTGCCGGGGAAGAGCCCGACCGCGCGGCTCAGCGGGCTGCTGGAGGCGCTGGTCGAGGTGGCCTCCACCAACATCAACCTCACGTCCGCGGTGGTCCAGGCGACCACCTCGCAGGACTCGGGGGTCGAGGACGCCCGCACCGAGCTGTTCCGCTACGTCCGGCAGCAGTTCGGCGCGGCCATCGACCCCGAGGAGACCACCCGTTCGGTCTCCGGGGTGTCGATGGAGGACGTCGAGAGCGTGATCGGTCACATGGTGCTGGCGGCCCTCGTCAGCCTCACCGCGCTGGCCCGGCCGAAGGAGGAGGTCATGGCGATGGTGCGTACTGCGGCGCGCTTGATCGTCGGAGAGCGCTGAGTTTTGTCATCATCGTGACAACGCCCCGGTAACTTTTGTCGCCCAGCTAGGGGACCGGGTGAGTGTCGCGCGGGTAACTTTCGTTACCAAGCGCCGAAACCACCCCGGGAGGTCGCATGTCCATCGCGATGGACACACCGTCGATCAGATCCGGTTTCTTCGAGCCGTTCCTTCCCAGCCTCGTCGAAGAGATGATCGACGAGATCAAGGCGAAGGTCCCCGAGTACTCCCGCGTCGATCCCGCCTACATCGCCAACATGCGCGAGGCGGTCGAAGGGGCGGTCAGCCACTTCGTCAACCTCCTCGACGACTCCGAGACCTCGCTCGAGAAGCTGACGGAGGTCTACCGCTTCATCGGCTGGGGCGAGGCCCGCGAGGGCCGCAGCCTCGACAACCTCCAGATCGCCATGCGGCTGGGCGCGCGGGTCGCGCTGCGCCGCATCACGGTGGAGTCCGAGCGCCACGACCTGCCGCGCTCGGCCCTCGGCGAGCTCGCCGAGGCGATCCTGCTGTTCCTCGACGAGCTGGCGGCCTCGGCCGCCGCCGGCTACCACACCGCCAGCGAGCAGGTCGCGGGCGAGCAGAGCCGCCGCCGTCGCCGGCTGCTGGACCTGCTGCTCGCCGAGCCAGCCGCCAGCCAGGGCGCCGTCGCCGAGGCGGCCCGCAACGCCGAGTGGCGCATCCCCAAGACGGTCGCCGCGATCGCCCTCCAGGAGCGCAGGACCGAGGAGTTCCTGCAGCCCGCGCTCCCGCCCGACGTCCTGATGGACCTCAGCAGGCACGAGCCCTGCCTGATCGTCCCCGACCCCGACGGCCCCGGCCGCCGCCAGGTCCTCGAGCACGCCCTGCGCGACTGGTCGGCCGCCGTCGGCCCGACCGTCGAGATCACCGAGGTCGGCCGCTCCCTGCGGTGGGCCCGCGAGGTCCTCGGCCTGGCCCAGCGCGGCGTCGTCGCCGACGAGGGCCTGATCCGCTGCGTGGACCATATGCCCAGCCTCGTCATCTTCAAGGACGAGGAGCTGGTCTGGACCGTTGCGAAATCCCGGCTGGCCCCGCTGCTCGACATCCGGGCCCGCCACCGCGACCGGCTGGCCCGCACCCTGCTGGCCTGCCTCCAGAACGGCTTCAACGCCACCGAGGTGGCCGCACGCCTGCACGTCCACCCCCAGACCGTCCGCTACCGGCTCCACCAGCTCGAGGAGCTGTTCGGCGAGGCCCTGTACGACCCGGACACCCGCATGGCCTTCGAGATGTCCCTCCGCGTCTGGCTCACCCTGAACGCCGAGGGCCGGGCGGACTAGGGGCTGTTTCAAAGTCAACTGCCCTACTGCGCGGCGCCCAGGCACGCACCTCGCGAGGTTGTCGTCGGTCGCCGACCCAACCAGGTCGACTCCCTCCTCCGCCCCCGCGAGGCACGCACCTGGACGCCGCTCGCCACGGGCGCCGACTTTGAAACAGCCCCTAGGCGTGAAGGGCCCTGGCCGGGTCGCCGATGTGGTGGTACTTCCAGCGGGCCGGGTCGTGCAGGGTGTGCACGCGGGCGTTGCGCCAGTGCCGGTCCAGGCCGTGCGCGGCGTCCGCGGAGCTGGTCCCGGCCAGCTCGATGACGTCGGAGGCGATCCCGACCGCGTCCTCCTGGGCGAAGGCCTTGGCCTCGGCGACGGCCAGGGACGCCGCCGCGCTCGGCGGTGGCGTTGCCGAACCGGACGCCCCGCACGGCCTCCCCGTAGAAGAACTCCCGCCGCGCGCCGGTCGCGGCCGCGCCGAGGATCTCCAGCAGCACGAAGTGCGCCAGCAGGAGCTGGGCGACGGCCGGGTCGCCGACGGCCAGCAGCCGGAACACCTCGCCGACGGTGCTCGGCCGCACCCCGCCGCCACCGTGCTCGCGCGGCACCGCGATGCCGAGCAGCCCGGCCGCGGCCGGCCTGGCCGCCGTCACCAAGGACGGGGAGCTGTCCCACCGGATCGCCGACGACCACCACATCATCGGGTTCGCCCCGCGCGAGCAGGCCATCGTGGACCTGGCCGTCAAGCTGACCCGCGAGCCCTCGCACGTGGGCGACGCCGACGTCCTGGGCCTGCGCGAGTTGGGCCTGCGCGAGTTCGGCCTGACCGACGAGCAGATCGTCGAGATCATCGAGGTGATCTCGTTCTTCAACTACACCAACCGGCTGACCATCGCCATCGGCACCCGTCCCGACGAGGAGTTCTTCACCCGCTGAACGGCGGCGTCAGCCGATGACCGTCAGCCCGCGACCGTCAGGCGATGACCGTCAGCAGGTGCCTGACGGTCTCGGCCATGGCGTCGCGGGCCGGGGCCAGGTACTTGCGCGGGTCGACGGAGGTGCCGAGGGCCTCGCGGACGGCGCCGGTGAAGGCGATGTTGAGCGCGGTCCCGATGTTGATCTTCACCATGCCGTTGGCGACGGCGCGGCGGAGCTCGGCGTCGGGGACGCCGGAGGAGCCGTGCAGCACCAGCGGCACCGCGAGGGCGTCGCGCAGTCGCACGATGAGGTCGTGGTCGAGGGCCGCGGTCCGGTCGGTCATGGCGTGTGAGCTGCCGACCGCCACGGCCAGCGCGTCCACCCCGGTGGCCTTGACGAACGCCACGGCCTCGTCCGGGTCGGTCCGCACTCCGGGCGCGTGGGCTCCGTCCTTGCCGCCGACCTCGCCGAGCTCGGCCTCCAGCCACAGCCCGCGGGAGTGCGCCCACTCGGCGGCAGCGGCCGTCAGGGCGACGTTCTCCTCGTAGGGGTGGTGCGAGCCGTCGTACATGGCCGAGCCGAAGCCGTGGTCGGCGGCCTGGTACAGCAGGCCGGTGTCCATCACGTGGTCGAGGTGGAGCGCGACCCGCGCCGACGACCCCTGCGCGACGGCGGCGGTGGCGGCGGCGATCGGGCCGGGCCTGCCGCCGTGGAAGCGCACCGCGTTCTCGCTGATCTGGCAGATGACCGGGCGTCCGGCCGCCTCCGCGCCTGCGATGATCGCCTCCGCGTGCTCGAGGGTGATCACGTTGAACGCGGCGATCCCCGTGCCGGGGGTCACGAGGTCGGCGGTCTTCACCAGGGGCATGGGACTTCCTTCACGTTCACGAGGGGGCGGAGCCTGCGGTGGAGGCCGAGATCGACCTCGCCCGCCACGGGCGTCACGACGGCGGCCCCGGACAGCGCGACGGCCTCGGCCAGCGCGCTCTCCCACGGGGCGCCGTCGCGCAGGGCGACGGCGAGGGCCGCGGCGGCGGCGTCGCCCGCGCCGGTCGGGTTGCCGTGCAGCACCTCGGGCGGCAGGGCCTCGAAGTACCGGCCGCCGACCGCGGCGAGCAGTCCCTCGGCACCGCGGGAGACGACCAGGGCGCCGGGCAGCGCGGCGGGGTCGAGCCCGGCCTCGCGCAGCTCTCCGAGGTTCGGCTTCACCAGGTCGGGGCCCGCGAGGACGCCCGCGGTGAGCGCGGGGCCGCTGGTGTCGAGCAGGACCTTCGCCCCGGCCTCGTGGGCGAGCCGGGTCAGGACCGCGTAGGCGTCCTCGGGGACGCCCTGCGGCAGGCTGCCCGACAGCACCACGACGGAGGCGGCCCTCGCGTTCTGGGTGAAGTGGCGCTGGAAGACCGCCCACTCCTCGGCGTTCACGACGGGACCGGGCTCGGCGAAGACGGTCGCGTCACCGGCGACCACGGCCACGACCCGCCGCGTCTCCCCGCGCACGGGCGCGAAGTCGTGCGGCACCCCGCCCGCCGTGAGGTCGGCGAGGACCAGGTCCCCGGTCGGCCCGCCGCGCAGCCCGGTGGCGAGGGTCTCCTCGCCGAGCGCGCGCAGGACCCGGCTGACGTTGATCCCCTTGCCGCCGGCCCGCTTGAGCACGGCCGAGACCCGGTGGGTGGAGTGCGGGACCAGGGCGGGGACCTCGTAGGTGACGTCCAGGGCGAGGTTGAGCGTGACCGTGAGGATCATCTAGAGGACCTCGACCAGGTCGAGCGCGTCGTCGAGGACGACCAGGTCGGCGCGCTGGCCCTCGGCGAGCAGGCCGCGGTCGGTGAGCCCGAGGACCTGGGCGGGGATCGCCGAGGCGTAAAAGGAGGCGATCTCGATCGGCACCCCGACCGCCTGCACGGCCCGCTTGAACGCGACGTCCATGGTGAGGGTGGAACCGGCGAGCGAGCCGTTCGTCGCGAGCCGCGCCTCCCCGTCCTTCACCACGACCGACATCGCGCCCAGCCGGTACTCGCCGTCGCCGATGCCGGTGGCGTCGATCGCGTCGGTGATGAGGGCGAGCCTGCGGGCGGCGATCCGGTCGAGCATCGCGACCACCGACGGGTGCAGGTGCACCCCGTCGTTGATCACTTCAAGGATCACGTCGGGACGCTCGGCGGCGGCCAGCACGACGGCCGGGTCGCGGTGGTGCAGCCCGCGCATCCCGTTGAAGGTGTGGGTGACCAGCCGGGCGCCCGCCTCGAATCCCGCGGCGGCCTGCTCGTAGGTGGCGTCGGTGTGCCCGATCGCCGCGACCACGTTGCGGGACACGCACTCCCTGATCAGGTCGAGCCCGGTGTCACCGGAGGGGCCGACCAGCTCGGGCGCGATCGTCACCTGGCGGATGGTCCTGCGTCCGGCGTCCAGGAGGCGGCGCAGCTCGGCGACGTCCGGCAGGCGCAGGGCGTCGGGGTCCTGGGCGCCGCAGCGGGCGTGGGAGAGGAAGGGGCCCTCGAAATGGCCGCCCGCGATCAGGCCCTCCTCGGTGAGGTCGGCGATCCAGCCCGCCGCCCTCTCCATGTGGTCGAGGGGGGCCGTCACCAGGCTGATCAGCATCGTGGTGGTGCCGCGGGTGCGGTGGTAGGCCACCGCCTCGCGGATGGAGTCCTTGGACGTCATCGCGGAGTGGCCGCCGCCGCCGTGGACGTGGATGTCGACGAAACCGGGGGCCAGGAAGGCGCCTTCGAGGTCGCGGCCGCCCTCGCGGGGGCCCTCGCCGAGGCCGGTGATCCGGCCGTCCTCGGTCGTCAGCCAGCCGTTGCCGATCACTCCGGTGGGGGTGACCAGCCGTGCGTTCGTATAGGTGCTCATGCGTCAAGAATGATGGATCGGGTGAGGTTCCTGGGTTCGTCGGGGTTGAGGTTCTTCGCCTCGGCCACGGCGACGGCGAGCCGCTGCGCCCGCACCAGGTCGGCCACCGGGTCGAGGTCGGACACCGACACGATCGCCCCGGCCTTCTCGACCTGGCCGGCCAGGCCCTCGGGGGCACCGCCGAAGAACCAGGTCACGCTGCTGGAGTCGGTCACGCTGATCGGCCCGTGCCGGTACTCCATCGCCGGGTAGGACTCCGTCCAGGACCCCGACGCCTCGCGCACCTTCAGCGCCGCCTCGTGGGCGATCCCGTTGGTCCAGCCCGCGCCGAGGAAGGTGAACTGGGTCCGCTCGACGGCCCCGGCGGGCAGCGCCTCGGAAACGGCCCGCTCGCACTGGGCGATCAGGTCGGCTGGGAGCAGGCCCGGCCGGTCGAGGGCGAGGTGGGCCCGCAGCAGCGTCAGCGCGGTGGTGGCGAAGCGGGTCTGCACCACCGACCGCTCGTCGGCGAAGTCCAGCACGACCACGGGGGTCAGGCCGGTGATCGGGGTGTCCGGGTCGCCGATCACCGCGACGGTCGGCAGCTCGGTCGCCCGCAGCAGGTCGAGGACCTCGGTCGTGGTGCCGGAGCGGCAGATCGCGACCACCCGGTCGTACTTCCTGGTGTGCGGGAACTCCGAGGCGGGGAAGGCGTCGGTCTCCCCGAGCCCGGCCGACTCGCGCAGCGCCGCGTAGGACTGGGCGATGAACAGGGACGTCCCGCAGCCGACCACGGCCACCCGCTCCCCGGCGACGGGCAGGTTCCGGGCCGTGCGGGCCAGCTCGACGGCGCGCTCCCAGCACCGCGGCTGGCTGGCGATCTCCTCGGCGACGAACGTCATGCCCTACTCCAGATGTTTAAAAATGCTCGATATCAATCATCAACGTACAAGAATGAGCAGATAGGTGCAAGAATGCGGACATGGCCTCCTCTCATCTCCGGCACACCCGGCTCCTCGACCTGCTCGCCGAGCGGGGCTCCCTGGACGTCGAAGAGGCCGCCGCCGCGTTGGACGTCTCGCCCGCCACCATCCGCCGCGATCTCGACCGCCTGGCCCATCAGCAGCTCGTCCGGCGCACCAGGGGCGGGGCCGTGGCCGCCGAGGTCGCCTACGACCTGCCGCTGCGCTACAAGGCCGCCCGTGCCGCGAACGAGAAGCAGCGCATCGCCGCCACGGCCGCCGCGCTGGTCGGCCGGGGACGGGTGGTCGGGCTCAACGGCGGCACCACCACCTCGGAGGTCGCGCGGGAGCTGGCCGGCCGCACCGACCTCACGATCGTCACCAACGCCGTGAACATCGCGGCCGAACTGACCGTCCGGCCGCAGATCAAGACCGTGATGACCGGGGGAGCGGCCCGTCCCAACTCCTACGAGCTGATCGGCCCGCTGGCCGCCGCGACGCTGCGGAGCCTCGCGCTGGACGAGGTGATCCTCGGCGTCGACGCCCTCGACCCGGTCTTCGGCGCCTCCGCCCACCACGAGGGCGAGGCGGAGATCAACCACCTCATGGCGGACCGGGCCGCGCGGGTGATCGTCGTCGCCGACGCCTCGAAGCTCGGCACCCGGGCCTTCGCCCGGATCTGTCCCGCCGAGGCGATCACGACCCTGGTCACGGACGCGGCCGCCGACCCCGCAATGGTCGAGGCGCTCAAATCAACGGGCATTTCTGTCATTCTCTGCTAATCAGGACATTTTGCACGGTGAGGTTCTCTAGCTTCGCCGGTCGAGTCCGACCTCGTTCGGCCAACGGGCCGACCGAAGCGTCCTTCCTGAGGCACTATGAGTTGCTCTCTGGTGAGATCAGATGAACCCAAGGTGACAGGAGGTAAACCGCATGGGCGGGGAAGGTGTCTATATTTCGTGACAAGAGTCCGAGTGGTGGAGCACAACCCCGTACTGCTCCTGGGGATCACCTCGCTACTGAGTGATATGTCCGAAATTGTGCTTGACGAGAAGGACCCCGAAGTGATCGTGATCGGGGTGGCGGATCATGGCGCGTTCCAGGAAATCGAGCGGCTCAAACTCACCGGACGGATAGTCGTCCTCACGGCGCTGGAAAGCCCGGCGCTCTATGTGAAAGCGCTCTCGGCGGGTGCCTTCGCGTGTCTCGTCTATGGCCACTTCGGAGGCGCTGAGCTGGAGCGGGCCATCAAGTCGGCCACGATCGGCCAGGCCTATCTCTCACCGCCGGTGGTGACGGCTCTGGTCGGCTGGCTCCACGGGACCGCCAGTACGAGACCGAATCGCACTCGGTCTTTCGCGCACGAGCTCACACCGCGCGAGGTGGAGATCATGCAATTGATCGCCGAGGGCCACAGTAACCGCAGGATCGCATCACAGCTGTTCATATCCGAGAAGACAGTGAAGAACCACGTCCATCAGATCTATCGGCGGCTCAAGGCGGACAGTCGCGACCATGCTGTCCAGAGATGGCGTGAAATCAACGATTTTTCCACTAAACATCCGATCGTCGATTAATTTTCTGTGGTGGGTCCTAGGACCGGCCCATTTGTAATGTCAGGCCCTGGTTTCCCCTCCGGTTGAGCGTTCAATGGCAGACGCTGGCGACGGCGATTCCGCCGCAACCTCACGCGTTTGAACGCAGAACCAGGGGAGTTCACTCTTGAAAGGTCCTGTCATCAGGACCCTGTCGGTATTCGCGCTCACGGCCGGCCTCGTCGGCCTGCCGACCGCAGCGCATGCAGCAGGGCCAAGAATCGACCTGAAGGTCCTCGTCGTGACTGACGGCGGCGCCAACGTCGTCGCCGTCACAGAGCAGCTCAAGACCGAGGGCGTCCCGTACAAGCTGGTCAACCTCGCCGACGCCGCGCGTCCCACCATCACCACGGCGTTCCTTCAGGACACCGTGTCGGGCGCGCCCCGCGCCAAGTACCAGGCCGTCGTGCTGCCGAACACCAACCCGTTCGGCACCGGCTCGGCCGAGATGGCCGCGATCGTCGCCTTCGAGAAGCAGTTCGGCATCCGCCAGCTCAGCTCCTACATCTACCCGACCCCCGAGGCCGGCCTGAACTACCCGACCTACGCCGGGCAGCTCGACGGCATCACCGGCACCCTGACGCCCTCGGCCAAGGCCGGCGCGTTCCGCTACCTCAAGGGCGACGTCGCGTTCGAGGACAACGACCCGAACGCCCCGAACGAGTCCTACGGCTACCTCTCGACGCCGCTCCCGGACGTTCCCGCGGCCGGCACCACCCCCGCGACGCACTTCGAGCCGTACCTCACCAAGGACGGCGGCGTCCTGGCCGGCGCCTACACCCACGACGGCCGCACCGAGATGGTCATGACCTTCGCGGCCAACCACTTCCAGAGCCAGTTCCGGCTCATCGGGCACGGCCTGATCACCTGGCTGACCAAGGGCGTCCACCTCGGTTACAACCGCCAGTACTTCAGCGTCCACGTCGACGACCTGTTCCTGCCGGACGCGCGCTGGTCCACGACGGCGAACTGCACCCCGGGCGAGGGCTGCACCGACCCGAACGTGACCACCCCGGACATCCGGATGACCGCGGACGACGTCACCGCGGCGGCGAACTGGTCGACCCAGAACGACTTCACGTTCGACATGTACTTCAACGGCTTCGGCAGCGACGAGGCCGTCGAGCAGAACGGCTCCGACCCGCTGCTCACCGCGGTGCAGGCGAACAAGGCGAAGTTCCGCTTCGCCAACCACACCTTCCAGCACACCTACCTGGGCTGCCAGCAGGACGTCACGGTCATCCCCTGGGTCTGCAAGAAGGACGCGAACAACAACACGCTGTGGGAGACGCGGCCCTACATCCGCAACGAGATCACCGACAACCGCAACTGGGGCAACGCCAAGGGCTTCGGCCAGGACACCACCGAGCTGGTGACCGGCGAGCACTCGGGGCTGAAGATCCTGCCGCAGCAGCCGCAGGACAACCCGAACCTCGGCCTCGCGGTCAACGACACCGGCACCAAGTGGCTCGGCTCCGACGCCTCCCGCGACTTCGACCAGCGGGCCGTCAACAACGCGCTGACCGTGCCGCGCTACCCGATGGCCAACTACTTCAACACGGCCACCGTCGCCGAGATGGTCGACGAGTACAACTGGATCTACACCAGCCGCGCCGACGGCGGCTCGGGCATCTGCGAGGACAACCCCCTCACGGTCACCTGCATCCAGCCGCTGGACCCGGCCACGGGCTACCAGAACCACATCGTCCCGCTGGACGCGCGGATCGAGATGTCGCACATCATCAAGAACGACCCGCGGCCGCACTACGTCCACCAGTCGAACATGGCCGAGGACCGCATCCTCTACCCGCTGCTCGACAGGGTCCTCGGTGACTACCGGTCGGTCTTCGCGGAGAACTCCCCGCTGGTCAACCAGCGGATGGCGGCCAACGGCGCCGAGCTGAAGCGCCAGGCGTCCTGGAAGACCACCCAGGGTGCGGTCACCGCCTACCTGCAGGACGGCCGGGTCACGATCAGCGGCGGCGGCGCCAGCGTCCACGTGCCGATCACGCTGCCGGCGGGCACCGACCAGATCGTCCTGAACCTGCTCGGCCTCATCACGATGACCAGCCCGTTCGGCACGTCCTACGCGGGTGAGGTGTCGGACTACAAGACCGGCAACCTGACCTTCCAGGTGGGTGCTCAGACGGTATGAACATCACTCTGGTCACCGAAGGGACGTATCCCCACGCCTACGGCGGGGTGAGCGTCTGGTGCGACCAGCTGGTGCGGGGCATGCCGGAGCACGACTTCCACGTGGTGGCGCTCACGGGCACCGGCACGGAGGCGCTGGCCTGGGAGCCGCCGGGAAATGTCACGGTCGAGCCCGTTCCGCTCTGGGGGCCGCGGCCCCCGGGGCGGGGCGGTGCCTCCCGCGAGTTCGAGGGCCTGTTCCGGGTGCTGCTCGACCTCTGCCTGACGGGTGGGACGCCGTCGGCGGGCGAGCTGTTCCCCTCGGTCCTGCGGGGCCTCTACGACCTCGGCGGGCTGTCGGAGCTGCTCGCCGGGGAGGGGCCGGTCGAGTGGCTGATGGCGGCGTGGGAGGGGCGTGACCTCCCGGAGGGGGTCGAGCCGACCGTCCACGACGCGCTGACGGCGATCAGCCTGCTCGAGCACGCGCTGCGGCCGCTGGCCAGGCACGTGCCGCGGGCCGACCTGACGCACGCGGTGTCCAACGGGGTGACGGTGCTTCCGGCGCTCGCCGCGAAGTGGACCCACGGCACCCCGTTCTGCCTCACCGAACACGGTATCTACCTGCGAGAACGCTATCTCGGCTATGGCAAGGGCTACTCCTGGCCGGTGAAGGCGCTCATCCTGGCGTTCCTGCGGATGCTGTGCGCCGCCGGATACCAGGCCGCCGACCTCGTGACCCCGGGCAACCGCTACAACCAGCGGTGGGAGACACGATGCGGCGCGGATCCCGGGCTGATCCAGACCGTCTACAACGGCGTCAACCCGCACGAGTTCCCGGAGGCGGCCGGGGAGCCGGATCGCCCGACGCTGTCCTGGGCGGGCCGCATCGATCCGATCAAGGACCTCGAGACGCTCATCAAGGCGTTCGCGATCGTCCGCGACGACGTTCCCGAGGCGGTCCTGCGCCTGTTCGGGGGCGGCAACGCGGAGTACCGCGAGAAGTGCCTGAAACTCGCCGCCGACCTGGACGTCACCGGCCACGTGACGTTCGAGGGCCGGGTCGAGGAGATCCGCGACGCCTATGTCGCGGGGACCGTGGTGATGCTCTCCAGCATCTCCGAGGGCTTTCCCTACACCCTCATCGAGGCGATGACCTGCGGGCGGGCCACCGTCTCCACCGATGTGGGCGGCGTCACCGAGGCCGTCGCCCCCAATCCCAACTCGCCGGAGGACGGCGAGTGCGGCCTGGTCGTGCCGCCGCGCGACCCCGAGGCCATGGCCGCGGCGGCCGTGCGGCTGCTGCGCGATCCGGAGGAACGAGCGTGGATGGGCACCGTCGCCCGTCGCAAGGCCCTGGAGTTCTTCACCGTCGACCAGGCGGTGGCGTCCTTCCGGGAGATCTATTCGAACCTGGCATCGGGGGTCGTTAAAGCATGACGGAAGTACTGGTCAGGCCGCTGACGCGAGACGTCGGCGAACTGGCCGAGAAGATGGCGGATCTTCTCGCCTCGGCGGTGGACGTGCTGGAGGTGACAGCGGGGCTCGAAGCGGAGGGCATCGGGGACAGAGCGGCCCGGCTGTACGGATACGACGATGTGTTCCTGCTCGCGGAGCGGCTGTACGAGGGCAGCGTACGGCGGCCGTCGCGGGCGAAGAAGGCGGCCAACCCCTGGGTCAACGGGACCGGGGTGCTGCACGACGCCGGCAGGTACGCGCTGCGCGGGCTGCTGTTCGGCCTGCCCGGCGCCGGATACCTGGCCGTGCACGGCCTGCTCGGGCAGCGGTCGGCCGGTCTGGTCCTCACCCTCTCGCTGGTGCTGTGCTGGCCGGTCAGCCAGGGCGTGGCGGCGCTGGCCTACTCGCGGCGGGAGTTCGAGGACACCAAGCGCGTGCTGCGGCTCGGGCTGGTCTACGGGCTGCCGTTCATGATCGTGGTCAGTGTCGGGATCGGGTTCTGGCACGGGGCGTCGGCCGCGGTGGTCGTGGTGGCCTGCGCGCAGAGCTTCTACCTGCTCAGCGCGTCGGCGGCGCTGGTGACGGGCGGCGAGCTCCTGCTGCTGCTCGCGCTGCTGCCGGGCGTCGTCGCGACCTTCGCGGGGCTGCCGGGCCAGCTCCTGATCGTCGGCTGGGCCGTCACCGGGCTCGGCGTGCTCCTGATCGCCGTCGACCGGACGCGTGTGCCGAAGGCGCACCGCACCGCGAACGGCGGGATCTCCTGGATCGCGGTGTGGACCATCACCCCGAACGCCCTCTTCGGGCTGGTCGCGGGAGGTCTGCTCACCTTCACCATCGTCTCGGCCTACGGCGGGTACGGAGCCCCGCCCGAGGCCACGAGCGCCGCCATGGTCGCCCTCTCGGCGTCCATGGGACCCGCCGAATGGGTGCTGTACGCCTTCCGGGCGCGCGGCCACGAACTCCTCGTGGCCAGCCGGAGCGTGCGGGAGTTCCGGTTCCGGGTCAGGCTCACCCTCATCGATCTGATGGGGCGCTTCATGGCGGCGCTGGCCGTCCTCATCGGCGGCGCGATCGTCGTCGCCGACCTTCCGGACTCCAGCATCGGCCCGTTCGTCTGCTACCTGCTGCTCGGCGGGGCCCTGGTGATCGCGCTGATGCTGCAGTCCTGCGGCCGCAACGCCGTCTCGCTGGGCGTCTGCGCCGCCACTCTCGCGCTCGAGGCGGGCGTTCTCCTCGTCGCGCGACCGGACCCGTCAAAGGTCCAGCTCACCGGGGCCGTGGTGCTGTTCACGGTCCTGCTCGTCCACACCGTGACCGTCCTCGGACGCGCCACGGCCCATCGTTAAGGAGTTCGGCAATGGAATCACTCGTCGCGGTCACGGGGGCCGACGGGTTCATCGGCTCCCATCTCGTGGAACTGCTCGTGCAGCGGGGCCATCGGGTCAGGGCGCTCGCCCAGTACAACTCGTTCGGGTCATGGGGCTGGCTCGACACCCTCGATCCCGAGGTGATGGCGCAGGTGGAGGTGCAGCTCGGCGACGTCCGCGATCCCGGGTCGATGCGCGCCCTCGTGGACGGCGCGCAGGCGGTCCACCATCTCGCGGCGCTCATCGCGATCCCGTACTCCTACCAGGCGCCGCGCTCCTACGTGGAGACCAACGTGCTCGGCACCATGAACGTGCTGGAGGCCTGCCGGGACGCGGAGACGCCGCGGATCGTCCACACCTCCACCTCGGAGACCTACGGGACGGCCCTCACCGTGCCGATCGCCGAGACCCACCCGCTCCAGACCCAGTCGCCCTACGCGGCGTCCAAGGCCGGGGGCGACAAGCTCGCCGAGTCCTACCACCTGTCGTTCGGGCTGCCCGTGGTGACGCTGCGGCCGTTCAACACCTTCGGGCCGCGGCAGTCGGCGCGGGCGTTCATCCCGACCGTCATCTCCCAGATCGCGGCGGGCGCCACGACCGTCAAGGTCGGCTCGCTCGAACCGACCCGCGACTTCACCTTCGTCAAGGACACCGCCGCCGCCTTCTACGCCGCGGCCACCACGGACGGCATCGAGGGCGGGCTGTTCAACGCGGGCGTCGGCGGCGAGGTCTCGATGGGCGAGCTCGCCGAGACGATCGCGGCGACCATGGGGCGCGACGTCGAGTTCGTCTCCGAGACCCAGCGGCGGCGCCCGGCCGGCTCCGAGGTCCTGCGGCTGGTCTGCGACAGCTCGAAGTTCCAGGCGGCGACCGGCTGGAAGCCCGCCCACACCCTCGAGGACGGTCTCGCCGAGACCATCACCTGGCTGACCGGCAACCTCGACCGCTACCGCCCCGGCGTCTACGCCGTCTGAGAGGACGACTCCCATGCACGCTGTGATCCTCGCGGGCGGCAAGGGCGTGCGCCTGCGCCCCTACACCTCCACGCTGCCCAAGCCGCTGGTCCCGATCGGCGACCAGTACTCGATCCTGGAGATCGTCCTCAAGCAGCTCAGCAGCCAGGGCTTCACGACCGTCACCCTGGCGATCGGCCATCTCGGCCACCTCATCCGCTCCTACGTCGGCGACGGCTCCCGCTGGGGCCTGGAGATCGACTACCGGACGGAGGAGAGCCCGCTCGGCACGATGGGCCCGCTGCTCTCCCTGGAGGATCTCCCCGAGGACTTCCTGGTCATGAACGGCGACATCCTGACCGATCTGTGCTTCGGCGAGCTGCTCGCCACGCACCGCGCGGCCGGGGCCCCGCTGTCGGTCGCGACCTACCGCCGCGAAGTGAAGATCGACTTCGGGGTGCTGACGACGACCGGCGGAAGGATCCGGGAGTTCGCGGAGAAACCGACCCTCGACTACCGGGTCAGCATGGGCGTGTACGCCCTGAACAGGAAGGTTCTGTCCCGGTACACCCCCGGGCTGCCGCTGGGCTTCGACGAGCTGGTCCTGGATCTGCTCGCCGACGGCACCTGGCCGCTGGACTATGCCTTCGACGGCTACTGGCTGGACATCGGCCGTCCCGACGACTATGACCGTGCCAACGCCGAGTTCGACGCCCTGCGTCCCGTCCTGCTTCCGGAGTGACCCTTTGAAGCCCCTGCTCGTTCTCGGAGCGACCGGATTCATCGGACGGCACGTGGCCTCCCGGGCCGGTGACCGGGAGGTCGTCACGACCTCCCGGCGGCCCGGCGCGGCCGACCTCCGTCTCGATCTGCTCGACGGCGACGCGCTGCGCGAGGCGCTGCGCGTCGTCCGCCCGCACGCGGTCATCAACTGCGCGGGGGCGGTCGCCGGCTCGGTCTCCTGCCTCGTCGAGGGCAACGTGACGACCGTCGCCACCCTGGCGGAGGTCGTCGGGGACACCCGGGTGGTGCATCTCGGCTCGTCCGCCGAGTACGGCAGGGTCACCGAGGGCGTCCCGATCACCGAGCGGGACGAGCCCCAGCCCGTGGGCGCCTACGGGGTCACCAAGCTGGCGGGCACCGCGCTGGCCCGCCGGCTGCCGAACGGGGTGGTCCTGCGGGTGTTCAACCCGTTCGGGCCCGGTTCGCCGCGGACCTCGCTGATGGGCGAGGTCGCCACTCAGCTCGGCTCCGGCGAGACCGAGATCAGGACCGGGGACCTCGGCGCGGTCCGTGACTACGTGGACGTCCGAGACGTCGCCGACGCCGCCATCGCGGCGGCCGAGGCCGAGGTCACGGGCGTGCTCAACATCGGCAGCGGCACCGCCACGCTCTCCCGCGACCTGGTCACCGATCTCGTCTCGCTCGTCCCCGGACGGACCCTGGCCGAGGTCAGGTCCGGTTCGGAGCGTTCGGCGGCGGTGCCCTGGCACCGGGCCGACATCACGGCCGCGACCGCCGCGCTCGGCTGGAAGCCGCTCTACCCGAGGACGGCCAGCGTCGGCGACCTGTGGCGCTCCTGGTGCGAGGAGGAAGGATGCTGAGCCGGCGCACGGTGCTCCGCGCGGGGGCGATCTCGGCGGCGTTGGGGATGGCCTCGCCGCGGGCCGCCCGCCCGGACGCGGCGATCGTCCCGGCCTACTTCGGCCCCGACTACTTCCCGGCCGAGTGGGAGCTGCTGGCCGATCCGCGGATCTACGCGGTGATCCTCAACGTGGCGAACGGCCCGGGTGACGCGCCGAACCCGGTGTTCGCCGCGGCCGTCCGCCGGATCGAGGAGCGCGGCGGGACGGTCGCGGGCTATGTCGACGTCGGCTACGGGAGGCGTGATCCCGCTCTCATCGAGGCCGACGTCCGGCGCTACCGGAGCTGGTACCACGTCGCCGACATCTTCTGCGACCAGGTGCCGGCCGGACCCGACATGCTGCCGATCATGCAGCAGGTCAGCGACCGGCTCCGGGGGGCGGACGCGGAGTTCATCGCCTTCAACCACGGCGTCTACCCCGATCCCGGCTACGGCGCGCTGGCGGACCTCCTCGTCACCTTCGAGGGCCCGCTCGCGAGCTACCCGGCGGTCCAGCCGCCGGCGTGGACCATGACCGGTCCGCGCCAGCGCTTCTGCCACCTGGTCTACGGCGTCGCCGAACCCGAGGTCGACGCCGTCCTCACCCTGGCCCGCCGGCGCAACACCGGTGTCGTCTACGTCACCGACCACACCGGATCCAATCCCTACGGCGGCTTGCCGTCCTACTTCCCGAGGCTGCTCACCCTGTGATCCGAAGCCTGCTCACGGCCGTCCTCCTTGCCACGGGGACGGCCTCCTGCATTCCTGAGGGGGCGGCGGAACCTCCGCCTCCGCCGCTTTTGCCCAAGCACGCGGGCCCGCCCGCCGAGAAGAAGGGGGAGCACCGGGAGCGCTGGAGCCCCGAGCCGGGCACGGCCTGGCAGTGGCAGCTCGACGTCCCGGTCGACCGGAGCGTGGACGTCCCGGTCTACGACATCGACGGCTTCGAGAACTCCGCCGCCGTCGTGGACGCCCTGCACGAACGCGGCCGAAAGGTGATCTGCTACATCTCGGTCGGTTCGGCCGAGAATTTCCGCCCCGACTACAAGGCCTTCCCGCCGGAGGTCATGGGCGAGTCCAACGGGTGGGAGGGCGAGCGCTGGCTCGACATCCGCCGCGTCGACGTGCTGAAGCCGATCATGGCCCGGCGGTTCGACATGTGCCGTGACAAGGGATTCGACGCCGTCGAGCCCGATCTCACCGACGCCTACGTCAACAAGACGGGCTTCCCGCTCACCGCCGCCGACCAACTCAAATACAACCGAATGATCGCAAAATTGGCCCATTTGCGCGGCTTGTCGGTGGGGCTGAAGAATGATCTCGACCAGATAAAGGAGCTCGTCCGGTACTTCGATTTCGCGGTCAATGAGGAGTGCGCGGAGTACGGTGAATGTGAGCGTCTGGAGCCCTTTGTGACCGCGGGGAAGGCCGTGCTGCACGTGGAGTACGCCCTGCCCCTCGGGAGGTTCTGCGGGAGGAAGGGCTTCAGTTCGATGCGCAAGCGCCTGGAGCTCGGTGCCTGGCGTGACCCTTGTCCATAATGTGAAAAGCGGGACGTGTGGGGTACCGGCCGGGACCGACCAGTGGAGGGTGATCCGTGGACACCGATCTGCGATTTTGCGTGCTGGGTCCGCTCCAGGCATGGCGCGGTGACGAGGCGATCCCGCTGGGCCCGCCCAAGCAGCGGCAGGTCCTGGCCCGGCTGCTGATGGCCGGTGGGGAGACCGTCGCCCGAGAGTCGCTGATCGCGGCGCTGTGGCCCGGCGGCGCCCCGCTGAGCGCGCACAAGGCCGTCCACGGATACGTCGGGCGGCTGCGGCGGCTCCTGGAACCGGGCCTCCCGCCGCGTGGGACGTCCCGGCTGCTGGTGAACGCCGACGGCGGCTACGCGCTGCGCGCGGGAAGGTCCGATCTCGCGGCGCTGGGCGCCCTCGCCGAGCAGGCCGCCGACGCCCGCCGCAGGGC
The DNA here is from genome assembly GCF_039534125.1 of Actinocorallia longicatena. NCBI lineage: Bacteria > Bacillati > Actinomycetota > Actinomycetes > Streptosporangiales > Thermomonosporaceae > Actinocorallia > Actinocorallia longicatena. The sequence goes on from NZ_BAAAUV010000023.1 coordinate 99,547, forward strand.
CGACGCGGGCCGCGAGCGGCTGCTTCTCATCGAGGCGCTGGCGCAGCGGCGCGGCACCCTGCTGGAGGGCCTCGACCTCACGGCCTGGCCCGAGGCCGGGCGCCTCGACGTGGAGCTGAGGGAGACCTTCGACCGGCTCACCGCGCGGCTGCGCGAGCTGGACGCCGCCCTGGTCGGGCGCGACGTCGACCTGCGGTACCTGGCGGAGATCGTCCCCTCGTGGGGGGCGGTCACGCTGGTGGGCCCCGGCGGCGTCGGCAAGACCGCGCTGTCGCGCGAGCTGGCGGCGCGGCTCGGCGCCGGCTACCGGAGCGTGCTGCTGGTCGAACTCGGCCCGCTGCCGCCCGACGCCTCGCTCGACACCGCCGCCGAACTGGTCAGGACGGCATTGGGCGTCGAACGCGACCGGGACGGCGCGCTGCCCGCCGTGCTGCGCGCGCTGCGGACCGGCGACGTGCTGCTCGTGCTGGACAACGCTGAGCACCTCACCGGGGGAGCGCGCCAGGTCGTCGAGGAGATCGTGCGGACGGTCAGGACCGCGCACGCCAACGCCGGCGAGTCCGCCCATGTCGTGATCACCTCGCGGGTGCCGCTGGGCACGCCGGGAGAGCAGGTCTGGCGGGTCCCGACCCTGGCCACGAACGCCGCGGTCGAGCTGCTCCACGGACGCCCGAACGTCGTGGAGACACCGGTCATGGCCGAGCTCGTCGACGCGCTCGGCGGGCTGCCGCTCGCGATCGAGCTGGCGGGGGCGATGCTGCGCGACCTGCCCGCCGAGCGGATCCGCGACCACCTGGTCCGGCGGCGTGACCTGCACGAGGCGTTCGGCCTGCCCTGGCCGACCCTCGACTGGGTGCCCGATCTGCTGCCCGGACGGGAGCGGCTGCTGCTGAGCAGGCTGACGGTCTTCCCCGGCGGCGCCGGGCGGGAGGCCGTCCGGGAGGTCTGCTCGCATCCCCCGCTGACCGCGGAGGAGATCCCCGGGCTGCTCACCACCCTCGCCGAGGGCCGGCTGATCGGGCCCGACGGCGGTGTGCGGGCGGGCCTGCGCGACCTGTGCGCGGCCCGCGCCGACGACCTGGCGACCATGAAGGACCGGCATCTCGCGCACTGCCTGGTCGGCGCCTTCAACGGGCGGACCTCCTCCACCACCGACGCGCTGACGGCGCTGTCATGGGCGCTGCGGCCCGGCAGCGGGCCCGCGGCCGTCCAGGCGGGGGCCGAGCTGATCGACGCGGGCTGGCGGGTGTTCACCGACGGCGAGGCCGGGGCGGAGCCCGTCCTGGCCTGGACCCTGCGCGCCCTGGACCATCCGGCCGGGCTGCCGACCCACCTGTGCGGCCTGCTCAACCTGCGGGCCGGCCGCCTCCAGATGCGGATGGGACGCCCTGCCAAGGCCCGCCCGCACTTCGACCGGGCGGTGACCCTGTTCGACCTCGGCGCCGAGGGGCTGCGCCGCCGGGCCGAGGTGCTGCGCCATCTGGTCGCGCTCGATCTGACCGAGGCCCATCCGAGCATCGAGGTCCTCGTGACGAGCGCGGCCGCCGAGGCGCGGGCCTCCGGCGACGTCCGCGCGCTGACCGGGAGCCTGCCCTTCCTCGCCCTGGCCTTCGCCTGGCTGGGCCGTGACGAGCAGGCTCTGGCGCTGGTGGGCGAGGCCGAGGCGGCGGGGCGGCTGGCCCATCCGGAGCACGCGGCCTTCGTGTACCTGCGCACCGGCCGGCCCGCCGAGACCCTCGCCCGCACGGCCGCGCTGACCGGCCGCGGCGGCCTCGTGGGCGCCCAGGCCCTGCTCGCGGAGGGCTGGGCGCTGATGGTCCAGGGCGATCTGCCGGGCGCCCGGGCGGCGCTGCACCGGGGCGAGGACCGGATCCGCCGCTCCCAGACGCTGGCCGTGCTGCCCGACTTCCAGGAGGCGTTCGCGCACGCGGCCCGGCTCGGCGGCGACCTCGACGAGGCCTGGTCGCACACCCTGCGCGGGCTGCGCCGCTGCGTCGAGCAGCAGGACGTGCTGACCGGCACCCGGCTGGCGTTCCTGACGCTGGACCTGGCCCGGTACGACCACCGGCGGGCCGCCGAGATCGCCGCGACGGTCCGCGAGGTGCGGCTGCGGACGAACCTGCCCGCCTGGCCCTACCCCGACTCCGAGGTGGCGCGGTGGGAGCACGAGCTGGGCGCGGTGGAGACGCCGCCGTCCGGCTGGTACCCCTCGGTGGTCTCCGAGCTCCTGGCCCGGCTGCTCACCCTGGCACTGGACGACCGTCCTCGGGCCGAACCGCCGCCCCGTGAGGTCCGTCTGCTCCAGCCCGTAGTGCTCGCAGTGCCCGCCGCAGATCGGGATGGGCGGGAAGAGCCTGATCGAGCCCGGTCAGCGTGAACACGTTGGCGAGCCGCCCCCGCAACCCGACGAGGTGAAGGGGGACGGGCCGGGCGGCGGCGTCCTTGATGGCGACGGCGAAGACGTTCAGCCCGGCGGCGTCGCAGAACCCGACCCCCGAGACGTCCAGCAGCACGGGCTCCTCGGCGAGCGCGATCGTGGCGGAGAGCCTGGAGCGCAGGACGGGCGCGCTGCCGAGGTCGATCTCACCGTCCAGCACCACCAGATGGCAGCCGCCGAGACGCCGGTCGCGAATGCTCAAGGTGCCGGTCATCGCTGTCCCCCGGGGTCGCTTCAAGGGACGGCCGCTTCTCTGGACCGCACGGTTCTCGTTTTTCAGGGTAGGGGAAGAACCCCCTGAAAGAGGAGAGGACATGACAGCCGTTCCGCTCCGCGAGTTCCGGGAGCTGACCCTGGCGCTCCTGGACGAAGACGATATGACGGCCGTCCTCGGCACGGTCACCGAGGCGGCCCACGAAATGGTGCCCGGCGCCGATCTCGTCAGCGTGACGCTGCGCGAGCGCGACGGCCACCTGTACACGCCCGCGCGGACCAGCCCGGTCGCCGCGGCCCTCGACCAGGTCCAGTACGACCACGACGACGGGCCGAGCGTCGAGGCGGCGCGCGCCCCCGGCTGCGGCTACCGGATGTCGGGGGACCTGTCGGCCGAGCGGAGCTGGCCCGCGTTCTCGGCCGCGACCTACCGGTACGGATACGCCTCGGTGCTGTCGGCGTCGCTGCTGCCCGCGCCGCCCCGGCTCGGTCTCGGCGGCGCCCTCACGATCTACGGACGGCGCAGGTACGGCCTCGACGGACGCTCCCGGGACATCGCCCTGCTCCTGGCCACGCACGCGTCGCTGGCCGTCGCCGCGACCCGGATCGCGGACCAGTTCCACCAGGCGATCGAGGCCCGCGACCTCATCGGCCAGGTCAAGGGCATCCTGATGGAACGCCGCGGGGTCTCGGCGGACGAGGCGTTCGCGCTGCTCAGCAGGGCCTCGCAGCATCTCAACATCAAGCTCTCCGAGCTGGCCTCGCGGCTCGCCGCCCAGCCCGGCGCCCTCGACCTCCTCTGACGCCCGAACGCCTCTGACGTCGGCGGTCTCAGGACAGATGGACGGGCAGGTACTCCAGGCCCCGCAGCATCGAGCCGGGGGACCGGTAGCGCGGCTCCCCGGTCAGGCGCATGTCGGGGAAGCGGCGCAGCAGCCTCGGGAAGAGGATCTCCGCCTGGAGCCTGGCCAGCGGGGCGCCCAGGCAGTAGTGGGCGCCCGCCGCGAAGCTGAGGGTCTGGATCGGGGCGCGGGCCACGTCGAACCGCTCCGGGTCGGGGCAGACCAGGGGATCCCGGTTCCCGGCCGCGAGCAGGCCGAACACGACCCCGCCGTCCGGGACGGGCGTCCCGGCGAGCTCGGTGTCGGCGTAGGCGGCCCTGACGACGAGCTGCACCGGCGACTCGTACCGCAGGATCTCCTCGGCCGCGCTCCTGGCCAGCGAGGGGTCCTCGCGCACCAGCCACGCCTGGTCGGGGTGCTCGATGAACAGGCGGCTGCCGAGCCCGACCATGCTGACGGGCGAGTCGAATCCGGCCCCGAACAGCAGGACCGCCTGGACGAGCGCCTCCTCCTCGTCCTCGCCGTGGTGCTTCACCAGGAACGTCAGGAGGTCGCGCTCCGGCTTCCTGCGGCGCTCGTCGAGGAGCGCGGCGAACCCGTCGACGAGGCCCGTCCCGGCTTCGATCTCGGCGGCGCGCTGCCGGGCGGAGGCCATCGGCTCGAAGACCGTCCCCGCGGCGCGGGCCAGCCGGCCCAGTTCCAGGGCGACGGAGCCGGGCATGCCGAGGGCCTCGCCGATCGTCAGGGCGGTGAACGGCAGCGCCAGCGCCTCCTCGAGGTCGACCTCGCCGCCCAGCCTGTCCAGGATCGCGTCGGCGGCCCGCTCGATCGCGGCGCGGTGGCCCTCGGTGCGGCGCGGGGTGAAGTCCTTGAAGACCAGGTCCCGGCGCGTCCGGTGGTCCGCGCCGTGCTTGAACGCCATCGAGGTGTACATGACGCGGGTGAAGCGGTGGCCGTGCCAGCCGGGCGACAGCAGGTCGAGGTGGCCGGGGGTCAGCGGGCCGAACTCCTTGCGCCGCAGCAGTTCCGAGACCTCGGCGTGGGTGGCCGCGACATAGGTGGCGGCGAGCCCGGGCAGCCGGATCGTGTGGAACGGCGCGATCTCGCGCAGCCGCCGGTACATCGGGTAGGGGTCGGCGAGCGGACGCGGCCGGATCATCCTGAGGAAGATCCGCAGTGCTTCCTGGGACAGGTTCTCCGGGGCCAGGACGGTCATGCCGGGACCTCCACGCTCGACCACAGCTCCAGGAGCGCGGCGATGGTCTCGGCGGGCGTCTCCAGGCTCGGGCTGTGCGCCGCGCCCTTGAAGACCACCTCCCGCGAGCCGAGCCGCTCGGCCATGGCGTGGTAGGTGTCCTGCGACCACAGGCGCCGGTCGCGGGAGCCGTAGGCCGTCAGCACCGGCACTCCGCTGTCGCGCAGGGCTTCGGTGAGGTCGGGGGCGGCCCGCATGGACAGCGACGTCCCCTGCACGAACGCGTGGTTCATGGTGGCGAGCTTGTTCTGCCAGAACTCGCCGAGGATCACGTCGTCCTTGGGAAGCAGCCGCCGGACGGTCGGCCACAGGTTCATCAGGCCGCCGTCGGAGAGCATCTTGTCGACGGCGAGCCACATGGCCTTGTGCCGCAGCTCCCGCAGGTGCGGGCCGGTGCACAGCAGGGTCAGGCTGAGCGCCTGCCCGGGGGCGTCCAGGACGGCGTGCCGGGCGACCAGACCGCCCAGGCAGTGGCCGACGTAGTGGACGCGCCGCCCGTCCACGAGCTCGGCGAGGTCGTCGGCGAGAAGGGCGATCTCGTAGTCGGACGCGGAGCTCAGGCCGTCGCCGCCGAACTGGTCGACGTAGTCGTAGGCCCAGCAGTCGTATCCGGCGGCGGCGAGCTCCGGCATGACCAGCCGGTAGTCCTCCTTCGTCCCGAAGTAGCCGCATGTCATGACGACCGTGGCCCGGGTGTTCACGGCCGGGTGGTGGAGGGCCTTGACGGTCCCGCGCCGGGTGCGCAGCGTGTGCCGTTCGAAGGTGCCGGGCAGGGGCAGGATCATCGCTGGACCGCCAGTTTCGGCTGAAGGAGCTCGGTCAGGAGGGCGACGGCGCGGCCGGTGCCGTCCTCGAGGCGGATCCGGCGGCCCAGGTCCTGGGCGCGGTAGCGGATCTCCTCGTCGTGCAGCACCTGGTCGAGCGCGGGCGCGAGGGTGCGCGCGGAGATCGCCCGCAGCCTCGGTGCCTTCGGCGCGACCCCGAGGTCGCGCATGCGCCGGGCCCAGAACGGCTGGTCGATGCCCACGGGGGTGATGACCTGCGGGATCCCGCACGTGGCGGCGGTGCCCGTGGTGCCGGCGCCGCCGTGGTGGACGACGGCCGCGCACCGCGGGAAGAGCCAGTCGTGCGGGACGGACCGGATGACGTGCAGCCGGTCGGTGCTGGTGATCCCGCGCATCCCCTTGTAGCCGCCGGAGATCAGGGCCCGGGCCCCGACCCGCCCGGCCGCCTCGGCGACGGCCGCGGCCGTGCCCTGCGGGTCCTTGAGGGGGGTGCTGCCGAAGCCGATGAAGATCGGGGGCTCTCCGGCGTCGAGGAACTCGCGCAGACGGCGTCCGGGCAGGTGCTCCCTGGCCCCGAGGTTCCAGTAGCCGGTGATGTGCGCCGCCGCCGGCCAGTCGTTCGGGCGGGGCAGCACGTGCGCGCTGAACGCGTGCAGGACCGTCGCGGGCTCTCCGCCGGGCCGCAGCAGCGGGTCCCGCCAGCCGGGCCTGCGCGGCAGGTCGAGCGTCTCGTGCCGCCAGCGGTCCAGGTCGCCGCCCCACTGGGAGCGGACCAGCCGCGAGGCCATCCGGTAGGACGCCCGCGGGAACGGCACGGGCATCGCCCACACCGGCGAGGGAAAGGCGCGGGTGGGCAGCGCCGCGGGCGTCGGCAGCGCGACCACGGACCTGGCCCCCGCGAACTCGGCCAGGTGGTGGCCGATGGGCAGCAGCGGATGGTGGACGACCACGTCGAACTCGCCCCGGGCGGCCGCGTGGGCGGCGTCGAGGGCGTCGGGCGCGATCCGGCCGAGAGCGCGGGCGAACCGCAGGAACTGCCGGACGCCGTGGGCGTCCTCGATCGCGTCGGAGACCTTGAGCATGTCCAGGCCGAGCGGCGCGAAGGGGATCTCATGCGCCTCGGCGAGCCCCTGGAAGAGCTGCGGGGCGGCGAGCAGAACCTCGTGCCCGCCCTTCCTGAGCCGGTCCGCCAGCGCCACGAACGGCTGGACGTCGCCCTGCGACCCGACCGTCAGCAACAACGCCTTCATGTGAGCTGAGCCCCCTTAGATTGTCACCGAAAGTAATGACACTGGTGCGGAGGATCAACGCGGCGCTGTTAACGGAAGGGTCCCTCTATGGGAAAACCCGGTCTCAGCCGGTCCTTCTCCTCGGTACGGGGACCCGGAGGAGGTCGGTGGCCAGGACGGTGTCGTCGAAACCGGCCTGTTCCAGGAAGAGCGGGTCGTCGGCCGCGGTGTAGCGCTCGGAGAAGTGGGTGAGGAGCAGCCGGCGGACCCCGCAGGCGCGGGCGACCTCGCCCGCCTGGCGGGCGGTGAGATGGCCGCGGTCGTGCGCCTCGGCGGTCTCGGAGTCCAGGTAGGTGGACTCGATGACGAGCAGGTCGGCGTCCCTGGCGAGCTCGTAGACGTTGTCGCACAGGCGGGTGTCCATGACGAAGGCGAACTTCTGGCCGCGCCGGACGGTCGTGACCTCCTCCAGGAGCGGTCCGGTCAGCTCGCGGACCGCGGGCCCGTGGATGCCGTGCTCGCGGAGCTTCGCGGGGAGGAAGGCGCGGGAGTCGGGCTCCTCGAGGCGGTAGCCGTAGGCGTCGAGGCCGTGCTCCAGCGGGCGGGCCGACAGGGTGAAGCCGGGGCCGTCGAACGTCACGAGGTCGCCTTCGAGGGGGCGTTCGACGAGGTCGGGCCTGCCCCAGTAGGGGGTGGCGTCGCGCAGCCGCTCCCAGTACGCGTGGCCGCTGGCGGGATAGGTCACCGTGACGGGATGGGCGACGCCGTCGCGGCCGAGCCGCTGGACGATGCCGGGCGCTCCGAGGCAGTGGTCGCCGTGCATGTGGGTGATGCACAGCCAGTCGAGGTCGTTGGCGGCGGCACCGGCGAACGACATCTGCCGCTGCGTGCCCTCTCCGGGGTCGAAGAGCAGGCCGTGGCCGTCCCAGCGCAGGAGGTAGCCGTTGTGGTTGCGGCGGCGGGTGGGAACCGCGCTGGCGGTGCCCAGGACGACCAGTTCGCGTTGGGACATGAGCGGTATTGTCCCGGACGCGTTCCGCGCGGTGGGCCGGGCGCCCGCGCCCGGCCCGGGGCCGCCCGCGTCAGAGGAACGCGGGGGCGAGGACCAGGCGGGGCGAGACGACGGTGCCGTCGTCGAGCGGAACGATCCAGCCGTCCCGGTAGAGGGCCAGCAGCGCCAGATGAAGATCGTCGATCTCCGCGAAGGCGTGGACGTGGCACTCGTGGACGAAGGTCGCCTCGTGGCCGAAGGTCTCGATGCCCTGGAAGTCGGCGGAGACGGCCTCGATGACGGCCAGGTCGGCCGGGATGAAGTCGCCGTAGCGCTCCAGGATCGACCAGGCGTAGCGCTCGCCCTCCTCCCAGTCGGCCACCCAGTCGGTGACCCACTGCAGGTCGAGGAACTCCTCGCGGTTCCACACGACGCCGGCGACGGACCGCCAGGCCACGCCGCCCTGCGGATCGGCCGCGGCGGCGAGCTGTTCCAGCGTGAGGGACGGCTCGGCGGGCACCAGCCGGAAAACGTCAGGATCATAGGTGTCGCCGAGCGGTGTCCGCTCGTGCGTGCAGCGCCAGCGCGGCCTCAAAACCTGCCGCCCGGCCCACGATCTGCCCATCGCAACCCCCGATAGCGAAGCCCGTTCAGGACGCGACGATCCTAGACAGGACGAACTGATCACGCGCCCCCTGTCCAGCAGATAAGACGAATCAGCACGTGTGGTTTACCTCACCCTTATCAACCGTGACCACAAATAGTACGATCGTTCGTACTGGCAAGTAGCCCATGAGGAGGCCCGTCATGCGGGACGCAGTGATCGTCGAAGCCGTACGAACCCCGGTCGGCAAGGGCAGGCCCGATGGGGCCCTGCACGGCATCCACCCCGTCGACCTGCTGGGGCGCACGTTCCGGGCGCTGATCGAGCGTTCCGGTGTCGACCCCGCGCTGATCGACGACGTCATCAGCGGAACCGTCTCCCAGGTCGCCGAGCAGGCCGCGAACACCACGCGTTACGCCTGGCTCGGCGCGGGCCTGCCGGAGTCGGTGCCCGCCACCACGATCGACCGGCAGTGCGGGTCGTCCCAGCAGGCCGTCCACTTCGCGGCGCAGGGCGTCATCTCCGGCGCCTACGACCTGGTGGTGGCGAGCGGGCTCGAGTCCATGAGCCGGGTGCCGATGGGGTCGAACGTCCTGGCCGGGAGCGACCCCTTCGGGCCGACGCTCGCGGCTCGCTACCCCGACGGGCTGGTGCCGCAGGGCGTCAGCGCCGAGCTGATCGCCGCCCGGTGGGGCCTGAGCCGCGAGGAGCAGGACCTGTTCGCGCTGTCCTCGCACCAGAAGGCCGCCGCGGCGTCGTTCGCCAAGGAGATCGTGCCGATCGACGGCGTCTCGGTCGACGGGTCGGTGCGGCCCTCGACCAGCCTGGAGGCGCTCGCCGCGCTCCGGCCGGCGTTCGAGCGGCCCTTCTACGCCGAGCGGTTCCCCGAGATCCGCTGGTCGGTGACGGCCGGCAACAGCAGCCCGATCAACGACGGGGCGGCGGCGCTGCTCATCACCACCTCCGAGTACGCGGCCCGGCTCGGCCTCACCCCCAGGGCCCGGCTGCACAGCTTCGCCGTCACCGGCTCCGACCCGCTGCTGATGCTGACGGGCGTCGTCCCGGCGACGGAGAAGGTCCTGCGGCGGGCCGGGCTGTCGCTCGGCGACATCGACCTGTTCGAGGTCAACGAGGCGTTCGCGAGCGTCGTCCTGGCATGGCTGCGCGACACCGGCGCCGACCCGGCCAAGGTCAACGTCAAGGGCGGCGCCATCGCGCTCGGCCACCCCCTCGGCGCGAGCGGCGCCCGCATCATGACCACGCTCGTCAACGCGATGGAGGAACGCGGCGCACGCTACGCCCTCCAGACCATGTGCGAGGCCGGCGGCCTCGCCAACGCCACCGTCCTCGAACGCCTCTAGACCGGGCGATAGCGGACGTTGACCGCTGCGGTCGGCTCGTCGCCCTCCACGTGCTGGAGCCGGATCGGCGGGCCGCCCGGAGCGTGGTGCAGGCGGATGCCGTCGCCGAGCAGGACGGGCGCGATGTGCAGATCGATCTCGTCGATGAGCCCGCGTTCCAGCAGCTGGCCGCCGATGCTCGGCGAGAAGACCTCGAGGTTCTTTCCCTTCGCCGCCTCGAGGCCGATCCGGGCGGCCTCGGCGACGTCGCAGTCCAGGAACGTGACGCCCGGCGCGGGCTCGGCGTCCTCGGGATGATGGGTGAGGACGAAGATGGGCCCCTCCCAGGAGCCTCCGTAGGGGCGGGCCCCGTTGATGACGTCCCAGCCGTCGCGGCCGCCGAGGACGGCCCCGGTCGTCGCGGTGTACTCCGCGACGAGCCCGGGCCGGAACGTCATGCCGGTCATCCAGTCCATGGAGTGCCCGGGACCGGCGACGTATCCGTCCAGGGACATCGTGAAGTGCCAGAGAACCTTGCCGTCCGCGGTCCGCGGCCCCGTGTCGTCCATGCGTCCACGGTAGGGCCCCTCGGCCCGCTCCCACGGCGCTTAGGGGCTGTTTCAAAGTCAACTGCCCTACTGCGCGGCGCCCAGGCACGCACCTGGACGCCGCTCGCCACGGGCGCCGACTTTGAAACAGCCCCTAGGGTCGGCGGTATGGGAATCGTCGTTTCGGTGAACGTGGGGCGGGTCAGGGACGTCGAATGGGGGCCTTCGGCGATCGACAAGAGGCCGGTTGCGGGGCCGGTGGCCATCAATGAGCTGGGGCTCGACGGGGACGAGCAGGCCGACCGGCGGAACCACGGGGGGCCGGATCAGGCGGTCTACGCCTACGCGCGGGAGGATCTCGACCACTTCGAGGGCGAGCTGGGGCGCGAACTGCGCGACGGGAGGTTCGGGGAGAACCTGACGCTGCGCGGCGTCGACGTGAACGGCGCCCTGCTCGGCGAGCGCTGGCGGGTCGGCGGAGCGCTGCTGGAGGTCCGGTCGCCGCGCGTCCCCTGCGGCAAGTTCAAGGCCTGGCTGGACGAGCGCGGCTGGGTGAAGCGGTTCGCGGCCGAGGGGCGGCCCGGCGCCTACTTCCGGGTGCTCGAGACGGGGACGATCGGCGCGGGGGACTCCGTCGAGATCGTCGACCGCCCGGATGGGGGCGTCACGGTCGCGGAGTCGCTGCGCGCCTACTACGGCGACCGGGAGCTCCTGCGGCGGATCGTCGCCCTCGAACGGCGCTCGGCCAAGTGGGACGCCGTCGCCGAGCACTACGGCGCATGACCGCATGTTGACGCCGATCTTGCCATGATCGGGGTTTCGCACAGTGATCGCCTGGATACCTAAACGGGCATGGTCGACGCCGCGAGCAGGCTGCTTCGGGACGTCGCGTGCTGGTACCTCGGGGAGGCCGGCCGCGAGCGTCTGAAGCCCTGCCCCGACACGGCGCGGATCCGCGACTGGGAGACCCGCTGCGACTTCGTGCTCCTCGAGCGCGACCTCCTCGACATGGCCGACGCCGCCGAGCTGGACCGCATCCTCGTCCACTACACGGCCGTCCTCACCCAGCTCATCGACGACTACCGCGGCTAGCCGAGCAGCTTGGGGAGCAGGCAGCCCAGGAGCCTGGTGAGGATGCCGGGGCACGGGTCCGGCGCGTCCTGGGACGGGGCCGTGGAAGGGCCTGGGCGCGGCGGGCGGTGCGGGTGGGGCTTCGGCGAGGGCGCCGCCTGCTCGGGTGCCGGGGACGGGGCCGCCTGGGGCGCGCTCTGGTGGGCGGGCTCGGGGCGCGGCTGCGGAGTGGTGGTGGCCGGGGCGGGGTCCAGGGCAGGATCGGGGACGTGCGGGTCATGGCCGTCGGGTGCGGGCTGCGCGGGTGCGGGCTGCGCGGGTGCGGGCTGCGCGGGGGAGGGGCCCGGCCGTCCCGGGACGAGCGGTGCCGTGTCGGCGGAGTAGGGGACGGCCGGAGCCGGAGCCGGGGTCGCGGGACCCGGGCTCACCGGGGTCGGGATGCGCAGATCGCGCGGCGGCGAGGAGGACGGCGCCGGCGGCTCGGGTGCGGCGGTCGCGTAGGGGTCAGGGGCCGCCTGGGCGTACTCCAGCGGCGGCGTCACGGACGGTCCGCGGCCGAGGGTCCCGCTCGCGGCCCAGGCCGTCACGGCGAGGACGGGGACGAAGGCCGACAGGGCCAGCCTCCTGCGCTGGGGGGACGGGCGCGACGCTGCGTGTCTGCTCACCGGCCGAGAGTCGCACGATGGGCCCGAATCGGCCCGGAGATATTCACTTTTGGTTCTCGATCTGATCAACCCGGAGTGAGCGGTCCCCGACTCTGGGGAGTGTCAGGTCCCCTCTCGCCGGGACCGTTCCTGCTCGGGCATGGTCTTGGCCTCGACCAGGGGAGCGTCGTGGACGGGGGCGTCGCCGTGCCCCGGCCACCAGGCCTTGTGGCCGAGCAGCACCGTGATCGCGGGCACGAGGAACAGCGACATCACGAACGCCGACAGCAGCACGCCCATCGCGACCGAGGTGCCGATCTCCTGCATGGCGTCGGAGCTGGCCAGCAGGAACGTCCCGAAGCTGCCCGCGAGGATCAGCCCGGCCGAGGCGATGGTCGGGGCCGCCTGCCGGAAGGCGTTGACCACGCCCTCGCGCGGCGGATGGCCCGCCCGCGCCTCCTCGCGGAGCCTGGCGATCATGAGGATGTTGTAGTCGGTGCCGAGGGCCACCACGAACAGGTACACCAGCAGCGGCAGCATGAAGATGACGCCGCTGTGCCCCAGGATGTGCTGGAACACCAGCACGGACGCCCCGATGGTGCCGAGGAAGCTCAGCACGACCGCGAGGATCAGGTAGACGGGCGCGACCATGCTGCGCAGCAGCAGCCCCAGGACGATCGCGATGAGCAGTCCCGCGACGGGGAAGATGATGGCGTAGTCGCGGTTCATGGCCGACTGGAGGTCGGTGAAGATGGCCGTGGCGCCGCCGACGAAGGCCTGCTTCCCCGCGGGCGTCGCGCCGTCGACGGCATCGCGCAGCGGCTCGATCGTGTCCATCGCGGCGGTCGACAGCGGGTTGGTGGCGAGCTGGACCTCGACCAGCGCGGTCTTCTTGTCGGCGCTGTAGACCGGCTCGCCGACCGCGCCGATGCCGGGCACCTTCTCGGCCGCGTCGCTCACCCTGGTGACCTCGGCGGGGTCGAGCGGCTGCGGCGCGGTGACGTAGAGCTGGGTCACCTGCTGGGCGCCCGGCGGGAAGCCCTTGCCCAGCGCGACGAGACCGTCCGCGGACTCGGTCCCCTTCGGCGCGGAGGCCAGGTCGAAGTTCGGCTGGTAGCCGGACGCCAGCACGGCGAAGGCCGCCAGCACCAGTCCCGACACCAGCGCGACCACGCCGGGACGGCGGCCGATGACCGCGCCGATCCGCCCGGCCGTCCTGCCCTCGGGCTCGCGCATCCAGTTCTTGGACGGCCAGAACACCTTCGGCCCCAGCAGCGACACCACCGCGGGGATGAGCGTGAGCGCCGCCACGAGCGTCGTGGCGATGCCGATGGACATCGAGGGCCCGAGCGACTTCAGCATGCCCAGGGAGGCCAGCAGGAGCGCGAGGAAGGCGATGATGACCGCGGCGGCGGCGCTGGTGATGACCTCGCCGACCTTGTGGACGGCGTTGACCATCGCGGTCTTGGAGTCCTCGCCGGCGCGCAGCCGTTCCCGGTAGCGGAAGAGCAGGAACAGGATGTAGTCCGTCCCGATGCCCAGCAGGACGATCGGCATCAGCGACTGCGTGGTGTTGTCGGCCTTCAGATCGAAGATCTTGTTGACGGTGCCGATGAGCGCGAACGCGACCATCATCACCAGGCCGACCGTCACGAGCGGCAGCAGCGCCGCGATGACCGCGCGGAAGGTGAGCAGCAGCAGGATGACGATGACGATCGCGGTCGCCGTGAGCGTCACGGAGTCGCTCTTCTTGAACGACTCCTCGGAGTCGGAGTTGACCGCCGCGTCGCCCGTCACGTAGGTCTTCAGATCGCCCTGGACCCTGCCCAGCTCGTCGCGGATCGTCTTGACGCCCTCGGTGACCTCGGCGTCGCCGAAGGCGTTCTCCGAGGCGAACCGGATCGGCAGCATCGCGACCTTCTTGTTCGGCGACACCGGGCCCATCGTCACCGAGGTGACGCCCTTGATGTGGGCGTCGTCCAGTCCCTTGGCCATGGCGGCGGCCTTGGCCTGGTCGGCGGCGGTGAGCGGCTGCCCGTCGGCGCGGGTGACGACGACGAACGCGCTCGTGCCCTTGTCCTGCGGGAACGCCCGCGCCTGCAGATCGACCGCCTGCACCGAGCCGTACTTCTCGGGCAGGAAGTCGGTCTGCTCGTTGCTGACCTCGAACTTCGGGGCGAAGGACACCAGCAGGACCGCCGTGACGATCCACGCGAGGATCACCCACCAGCGGTACCTCACGACGAACCGGCCGATACTCAGGAACATGCTGACGATCGTAACAATGAGTGATCGTCGGGCTACTTCGCGGGGTGCGGGAGCGAAAAGACCCCGCCGCCCTGGCAAGGGCGGCGGGGTCTTCCGGGGTCGAGCGGCTAGCCGATCTCGGCCAGCAGCTTGGCGCGCTGCTGCTCGCCCAGGCCGCCCACGCGGCGGTTCTCGTCGATCCCGAGCTTCTCGATGAGGGCGGAAACCTTCGCGGGGCCGTAGCCCGGGAGCGCCTTCAGGACCTGGACCACCTTGGTCTTCTTCGCCACGGTGTCGTCCCGGGAAAGCACGTCGCCCAGGCTGAGCGACCCGCTCTTCAGCGCGGCCAGCAGCTCACTGCGGGCCTTGCGGGCTTCCTGGGCCTTGGCGAGAGCTTCGGCCCGCTGCTCGGGGGTCAGCGTCGGCAGAGCCATCGGATTTCTCCTCGTTGTTGTCGTACCACCAGCGCCGACGGCGCGGGCGTTGCGACCCATCATGGCGAATCAGACCGACAGATGCCGAACTGAGCTGGGGATTAGTTGGATTTCGAGCTACTCGGTGACCGGTCGTGGTCGTGACCGGCGTGCTGTTCGAGCCGTGCGGCGACGGCGAGCGCACGCAGAGACACGCTCCTGACGTGCGGCTTCGTGCTCGATCGTTCCTGACGCTTGATAACGGTGTTCATGGTCGCCTCCCTCGATGGACCTCTGGCGGACCTTCTGCAACGGGTATAACAGCGACCGAGTTGGATTATTCCTGACCTGAACGATTTGATGGGTTCATGGACGACGAGATCAGCCGGTCCCTGGCCGAGGTCGGCCCCCGGTTGCGGCGGCTCAGGACCGAGCGGGGCGTCACCCTGACGGCGCTGTCCGAGGCGACCGGGATCTCCAAGAGCACGCTGTCGCGCCTGGAGTCGGGGCAGCGGCGGCCGAGCCTGGAGCTGCTCCTGCCGCTCGCCAAGGCCCACCGGATCCCGCTGGACGACCTCGTGGGCGCCCCGGAGACCGGCGATCCGCGCGTCCGGCTCACGCCCCGCGCCTTCCACGGGCGCACCGTGGTGCCGCTGACCCGGCGGCAGCCCGGCAACGGCCTCACCGCATGGAAGATCATCATTCCGCCGGGGCGGTCCGTGCCGGAGACGCGCACCCACGAGGGCTACGAGTGGCTGTTCGTCCTCGACGGCACGCTGAGGCTGGTCCTCGGCGACCGCGACCTCACCCTCGTGCCCGGCGAGGCCGCCGAGTTCGACACCCGGCTCCCGCACTGGTTCGGCTCGACCGGGGACGGGCCGGTGGAGGTCCTCAGCCTCTTCGGGCCGCAGGGTGAGCGGGTGCACACCAAGGCCCGTCCGGCGGGCGGCACGGGCTGACGATCCCGGTCAGCCGGGGGTGCGGGCGTCGTACTCGGCGCGGGCGACGGCCACGCAGGAACTGTGGCGCAGCGACCAGTTGGTGAGGGTGAGCATCGCCTCGTAGAGCTCCAGCGCCATCGGCGTGGCCTCGTACTCGACCTTCGGCGGGACGGTCGGATGGACGGTCCTGGTCAGCAGGCCGTCGCGCTCCAGGTTGCGGAGGGTGAGGGTGAGCATCCGGCGGCTCACGCCCTGGATGAGGCGCTCCAGCTCGGTGAAGCGGATCGGGCCCCGCGAGGTCGCGACGATGATCTGGATGGCCCACTTGCCCGCGATCTTGTCGAGGATCTCGCGCGGCGGGATCGGGCACTGGCCGGACTCGATCATCGCCTGGGCGTCCTCGAGCGTCCTGAGCTGCTCCGTAACAGCGGTGTTCCCCTGTGACATGAAAGTGCCTTCTTTCGCTCCCGTCGAAGGTTACACATCATGGGCTCCGTTACAAAGAGTGCACCAAGGGAGCCTGATCATGAAGACGTCCAAGTGGGCGGCGCTCGCGCTGCTGGCGACGACCCAGTTCGTCCTGATCCTCGATCTGACGATCGTCGGGATCGCGCTGCCGCCGATGGGCCGGGACCTCGACCTGGACTCCGCGGGCCTGTCGTGGATGACGACCGCCTACTCGCTCGTGTTCGGCGGGCTGCTGCTGCTCGGCGGCCGGCTGGCCGACACGCTCGGGCGGCGGCGGGTGTTCGTCGCGGGGATGGCGATGTTCGCTGCGGCGTCGCTGGCCGGTGGGGCCGCCTCGACCGGTGAGATGGTCATCGCGGTCCGGGCCGTGCAGGGGCTGGCCGGAGCCCTGGTCGCCCCGGCGGCGCTGTCGCTCGTGATGACCATCTTCAAGGACGATCCGGCGCTGGCGCGGGCCATGGGGATCTGGGGCGCGGTCGGCGGCGTCGGGGGCGCCGCCGGGGTGGTGCTCGGCGGGGTGCTGACCGACGCGTTCGGCTGGCGGTCGGTGTTCTTCGTGAACGTGCCGGTCGGCGCGGCCGTCGCGGTGCTGGCCCTCGTGCTGCTGCCCGAGGCGCGGTCGGCGGCGCCGCGGCGCGGGTTCGACCTCGCGGGGGCGGTCACCTCCACGACCGGGCTCGGCCTGCTCACCTACGCGCTGGTCGACGCGGCCGAGTCCGGCTGGGCGTCGGGGCCCGTCCTGGCCGCGGCGGCCGCGGCCGTCGCGCTGCTGGCGCTGTTCCTGGTCCTGGAGTCGCGTTCGGCGAACCCGCTCATGCCGCTGACCATCTTCCGCAATCCGCCGCTGCGGGCGGGCAACCTGCTGATGTTCCTGGTCCCGGCCGCCATGCAGCCCGTCTTCTTCCTGCTCACCCTCTACACCCAGCAGATCCTCGGCTACACCCCGACCGAGTCCGGCCTCTCGATCGCGGCCATCGCGGTGGCGATCGCGCTGACGGCGTCGCTGGCCGGGGGGCGGGCCGTGGAACGGTTCGGGATCAGGGCGACGGCCGTCGCGGGACTGGGGCTCCTGCTGGGCGGCGCGCTCCTGTACCTCCGGCTGGCGGTCGGAGGGAGCTTCGCGGGCGTCCTGCTGGCGCCGGAGATCATCACCGGTGTCGGGTTCGGGCTGTTCGTGGTCGCCGCGACGGTCGCCGCCACCAGCGGGGTCTCGGGCGAGGAGGCGGGGCTGGCCTCGGGGCTGGTCAACGTCGCGCAGCAGACCGGTATCTCGGTCGGGACGGCGCTGATCGTCGCCGTGGCCGCGGCCGTGACCGGCGGCTCCACCCGTCCGGCCGATCTGGTCGAGGGGTACCACGCGGGCATCGGCGTCGCGGTCGCGATCCTCGCCGTCGGGCTCGTGGCCGCGGCGGTCCTTCTTCCGCGCCGTCCGCGGGTCGCCGAGCCCGCGCTGGTGCCCGCGGCCTGAACTCAGGCCCCGGCCGGGACCGTCCCGGCCGGGGCCTCCCGCGCGACCAGGCCGCGCAGGGTGCGGGCCGCGACCGTCGCCCAGACGGTGGCCAGGGCCGCGAAGAGCAGGACGGCGGCGAAGGGGACGGCGGGGAGCGCGGTCAGGGACGCCAGGCCGGCGGCGCCGGTGGCGACGGTGCCGAGCGGGAAGACGAACGCCCACCAGGACAGCGAGAAGGGCAGGCCGCGGCGGGCGGTGCGCAGCGTCAGGACGGTCAGCGGGACGAGGCAGAGCAGGGCGAGGACCAGGGCGGGGACGGCGAAGCCGAGCGCGAGGGCGGTCCGGCCGGGATGGGCGTGGGCGAGGTGGGCCGCCGCGGTCGCCGACTGGCCGAGCGGGCCGAGGACGATCCACCAGGACGGGACGCTCGCCGCGGGTCCGGGACCGTCCTCGCGCAGCCGGCGCAGCGGCCCCGGCAGGACGAGACCCGCGCCGAGGACGCCCACGCCGAGCAGGACCAGGCACACGACCGTCATCGCCGTCCTGGCCGGGCCGCCGAGGAAGGGCAGGAACAGCGCTCCGCAGGCCGCCGACACCACCGGCGGGACCACCGGCATCAACCGGGTGCCGTAGGGCTCCGGATCGCCGGGGGAGCGGCGGGCGGCGGCGACGGCCGGGACCGCGACGGCCGTGAGCAGGCCGAGCAGGGTGCCGAGCGTCCAGAGCGGCCAGGCGATCGCGAGGGCGGCCGTGCCGCCGAGCAGCGGCCGTCCGGACAGCAGGGCACCGGCGCCGACCGTCATCAGGGCCATCGGCGGGGCGCCCCAGAGCCGGGACGTCAGCGGGTGCACCGCCTGGGCGGCGGCCACGCCGGGGGAGAGCAGGAACTGCGCCGCCAGCAGCGCGCAGAGCCCCGTGAGCAGGGCCGCCGCGACCGTCCAGAGGACCGCGGCCGGAACGGTGAGCCCCTGCCCCGCGGCGGCGTTGGCGACGATTCCCGTGCCCATCACCGAGGCGAACCAGCCGGGCCCCACGCGCTCCCGCACCGGCACGGGGCGGGACTTCGGCGGGAGTGCGGGGCGTTCCAGGAGGTCCATGCCTCCAGGGTCGTCCGGCCGGGACGGACCCGGTAGCCGCCGCCGGACGAGGAGGT
This sequence comes from Actinocorallia longicatena, assembly GCF_039534125.1. Classification (NCBI taxonomy): domain Bacteria; kingdom Bacillati; phylum Actinomycetota; class Actinomycetes; order Streptosporangiales; family Thermomonosporaceae; genus Actinocorallia; species Actinocorallia longicatena. The sequence goes on from NZ_BAAAUV010000023.1 coordinate 118,178, forward strand.
CATAGGTTCGGTCTATGACCCTGCCGGACGTCGCCCGCGATCTCGGGCCCTATGACCTGCTGCTCTCGGTCGCCGATCTCGGCAGCCTCGGCGCGGCGGCGCGGGCCCACGGGATCTCCCAGCCGTCGGCGAGCAGCCGGATCAGCACCCTGGAACGGCGGCTCGGGCTGCCGCTGCTCGACCGGTCCCCGCGCGGGTCGCGGCTCACCGCCGAGGGGATCCTCGCCGCCGAGTGGGCGCGGACCGCGGTCGCCGCCGCGCGGGCGCTGCACGACAACCTCACCTCGCTGCGCACCGCCCAGAACGCCCGGCTGACGGTCGCGGCCAGCATGACCGTCGCCGAGTACCTGCTGCCCCGGTGGCTGACCGCCCTCCGCGAGAGCTCCCCGGCGATCTCCGTGGCGCTCGTCACCGGGAACTCGCGGGAGGTCGCGGCGGCGGTCCTGGCGGGCGGCGCCGACCTGGGCTTCGTCGAGGGCCCGGATCTGCCGGACGGCCTCCGGGCGACGACCGTCGCGACCGACCGGCTCACCGTGGTCGTGGCGCCCGTCCATCCGTGGGCGCGGCGGCGCACCGGCATCACGGTCCTGGAGCTGGCCGCGACCCCGCTGATCACCCGGGAGGAGGGATCGGGCACCCGCGACTACCTCGACCGGGCGCTGCCCGCCCCCACCGCGCCGCTGATGGAACTGCCGTCGACGACGGCCATCAAGTCGGCCGTCGCGGCGGGGGCGGCGCCCGCGGTCCTCAGCTCGCTGGCCGTCGCCCCCGATCTGGCGGCGCGGACGCTGACGTCCGTGAAGGTGCGCGACCTGGACCTGACCCGGCCGCTGCGGCTCGTCGCGGCCGCCGGGCGTCCGCTGACCGGTCCGGCCCGCGATCTGGCGGCGGTGGCCGCCAGGGGGTGATGACCCCACGCCGCCCGCCGGAGGTCAGGCATCCTCGGCCTTGACGTAGGCGACGAGCGCGTTGGCGTGGCCGTGGCCGAGACCGTGCTCGGTCTTCAGCCAGGAGACGAGTTCCATGTGCTTGGTCAGCGGCGAGGCCCGGATGAGCTCCAGCCATTCGGGCACGGGGCGTCCGTACTTCTTCTCGATCGACGGGAAGTAGCTCGCGGGTCCTTTGACGTTCTCGGTCATGCCCGGATTCTGCCAGTGAGACGTCCGTTATGAAGGGGGCGGGAGGGCTTCGGGGTTTTCTGTTATCCGGAGGCACCCGGGGACGTCTCCTGAGGCATGGGAAACGGAACAGTCAAGGCGCGGCTTCTCGCCGTCCTCGTGAGCGTGCTCGCCGTCCTGGCCGGCGCGCCGGTGCCCACCGCGGAGGCGGCCCCCGTCCCCGCCGGGCACCGCAGGATCCAGGTGGTGAACCGCCTGCACCAGACGATCTGGGTGGCGGCGACGCCCAGCGCGCGGTATCCGACGAAGCGCACCGGCTGGGTCCTGAAGCCCGGCCGGAAGATCAACATAGACGTCCACAAGAAGTGGGGCGGCCGCATCTGGGGCCGGACCGGCTGCGCCTTCGACAAGAAGGGCCTCGGCCACTGCACGACCGGCGACTGCGGCGGCCGCTTCCAGTGCCGCGGCGGCGGCGCCACCCCCGCGACTCTCGCCGAACTGGCCCTCAGCGCCTGGAAGGGCATGGACTTCTACGACGTCAGCATGGTCGACGGCTCCAACCTCCCCATGTACATCAACATCAACCACACCAAGACAAAGGACCCCATCTCCGCCAAAGGTGTCTACAAGGGCCACAAGACCAGGCCCGTGAACTGCCCCAAGCGCATGCGCGTCAAGGGCGGCGCCTGCACCACCCCCTGCGCCGCCTTCGGCGGCGACGCCTACTGCTGCGAGGGCAGGTGGTCCGGCCGCGACAACTGCAAGCCCTGGAAATGGCCCGTCGACTACACCAAGGTCTTCAAACGAGCCGAGCCCTACGCCTACTCCTACGCCTACGACGACTCCGCCACCATGCCCTGCAAGGGCGCCTGCTACTACCGCATCACCTTCGGCATCACCCCCTGACCCACCCCGGCATCCGCCCCACGAGGCCGGCCCCGCCAAACCCGCACGAACCCCGCACCCCGGATCACGCCCCGTTCACAGCCCCACGCGGCTCTCCCGATGGCCCCGCACGCCCCTTCACACCGGGTCCGCACCCTCCGGACGGAGGGCCCGCCATCTGACGTGCGGGCGCCATCCGGCGGCCCGGTGGCCTGCCGCGTGGTGGCGGGGGGTTCCTTCGCGGCCCGCCTCCTGCGGACGGAGGTGCAAGGCGCGGGTCCTTCGCGGCCCGCTTCCTGCGGAAGGGACGGTCTGACGTGTGATGTGCGGGCGCCGTCCAGCGGCCCGGTGGCCTGCCGTGGGGTGGCGAGGGCCTTTCGCCTGCCGCTGGTCCCTGTGGATCGGCGGTCTGTCGTTCCGTGGCCGGTCGTGTGGCGCGCGGTTCCTTCGCGGTCGGCGTCCTGTGGACGGAGAGTCTGACCTGTGGTGTGCGGGCGTTGTCCGGCGGACCCATGGCCTGCCCTGCGGTGCGCGTGGGCCTTCGCGGGCCGCCGGTCCCTGTGGATCGGCGGTCCGTCGTTCCGCGGACGGCGGCGGCCGTCGGACCCTTGGTCCGCCCTGCGGTGCGCGGGCTTTTCGCCTGCCGGTGGTTCCTGCGGATCGACGGTCCGCTTTTCCGCGGCCGGTCGCGGGTCTTTCGTGCCTCACGTGCTGCGGAAGGGGCGGTCTGATGTTGGGTGCGCGGGCGCGTCGTGCGTGGGATCTCCGGTCTGTCGCGCTGTGCCTGAGCGGCTGCCTTCTGGCTCGGTGGTGGTCAGGGTGGGTCGTTTTCCTGGCTGCGGGCCGTCTGCCGTGTTCGTGCGGGACGGGTTCAGGGTGCTGGGGTGGGTGGGAGGCCGAGGAGGGCGGACAGGGCGTGGGGGGTGAAACCCACCGTTTTCGGGTCTGTGAGGGTGTAGGAGACCGCCGGGAGGGCGCCCTGGCCGTCGTAGAGGAGGGTGAA
>NZ_BAAAUV010000024.1:0-118349 GCF_039534125.1 Actinocorallia longicatena
CACCCGGACCTACCAGCCGCTCGGGCTGCATCTGAAGGGCGAACTCGATGAGGCGCGGCAAGGGCGGTTCGAGGAGGTGCTGAACTCCGTCACGCCGAACGGGGAGGCGGTGCACCTCGATCTCGCGGATCTCGAGTTCCTGAGCCTGCGGGCGCTCCAGTCGATGACGGAGTACACCCGCAGACGCGGCTCGACCTCGCGGGTTGTCCTGCACCGGGTCGGCAGCGACGTCGCCTCGGTCATCAGGACCGTCGGGATCGAGAAGCTGCCCGGGATCGTCCTCGGGGAGGAGTCATGAGCTTCGGCCACTTCGCGCTCCCCTACGAGGACGACGCGCAGTTCTTCGGGACGGCCCTGCCGTTCCTGGCCGAGGGGGCCGCCCGCGGCGACACGATGTTCGCCGTGACCTCGCCGCGCAAGCGGGAGCTGCTGGCCGCCGAGCTCGGCGACGCCGTGCAGATGCTCGACCAGGCCGTGTTCTACGAGCATCCGATGCGGATCATCGCGAAGGTGCTGGGCCAGTGGGAGGAGGGCGCGGCGGAGGGCCGCGGCCTGCGGATCCTCGGCGAGCCGCACTGGGCGGAGTGGGGCCGGCTGGAGATCCTCGAGTGGCAGCGGCTGGAGGCGCTGGTGAACCTGGTGTTCGCCGGCACCGACGCGTCGTTCATGTGCCCCTACGACCTCGAGAACCTGCCGCTGGAGATCCTGGAGGCGGCGCGCCGGACCCATCCGGTCTCGGCGCACGGGCGGTTCCGCCGGGAGAACCCGGGCTATCTCGAGCCGGAGACCTTCAGCGCGATGTGCGACCGGATCCCGCTCGCCCCGGCCCCTGAGAGTTCGACCGCGATGCCGGTCTTCTCCCCCGACATGCGGGATCTCCGGGCGCTGGTGGCCGTGCACGCCCGGCAGTACGGTCTCTCGGGTGGATCGCTGCACCAGCTTCTGGTCGCGGTGACCGAGGTGGCGACCAACGCGCTCCGGCACGGAACCCCTCCGATCGTCCTGCGGCTCTGGCCCGATGGGGACGAGCTGGTGTGCGAAGTGGCGGACGAAGGCCACTGGGAACCGGAAGAATCCGCGGGTCCCGGACTCGTTCCGCCAAATCCGGCCAAAACCGGAGAAAATCCAAGACTCGGCCTCTGGGCGGTGCGGATGTTGTGCGACATCGTGCAGGTCAGGACGGGTCCCACGGGTACTCGCATTCGCATTCGCACACCACTCTGCGCTTGAACATGCACGTGCAACACGAAGATCAGCATAAATCCAGAGAAAGGTCTGTAGACTCCCCGCAAATTTCCAACGTCCGGCGTACTCTGACCCTTACCCATCGCGATAACCCAATCGACGGGGCATGACCCACCTGTACACGCAGCGCTCGGTCGGAGACCTCCGACCCGGCGATCACGCGTGGCTGGCGTTCGCCCATCCGGACGAGCAGAGCCGCGTGCTCGGGGACTTCGTCTACGCCGGACTCGACGCGGGCGAGAAGGTCATCTGCGTGACCGACTCCTCCCCTCGCCACCTGCCCGGCCTGCTCCCCCTCCACGGCATCGACGCGACCCCCTTCGCCGAGGCGGGCCATCTCGCGGTCGTTCCGTGGCACGTCGCCTGCGCTCGCGATGGATTCAGCGACCCCGCCCTGCTCGCGACCACCCTGGAACGGGAGATCGCGAAGGCGCTCGACCAGAAGTTCCAGCGGGTCCGCATCACCGCCGACATGACCTGGGCGGCCGGCCTCCCCGGCGGCGACCAGTTCATGCTCGCCTGCGACAACGAGGTGGAGGCGATGATCGGACCGAGCACGCTGGCCACCGGCATCTGCCAGGTGGACCGGGGAGCGTGCACCCCCGAGGCCATCGACGTCCTGCAGCACCATCACGAGGTACTCGTCGAAGTGAACCCCGAATATGACGACGGCGTGCTCCGGATCACCCGGACCTACCGTCCGCACGGCCTGAAACTCGAAGGCGAGATCGACGGTGCGCGGCACGCCGCGTTCACCCAGACCCTGACCCAGGTCAGCGACCCGCGCAGCGAGGTCCACCTGGATCTGGACAAGCTCAGGTTCATCGACCTCGGCGCGCTGAGCCTCATCGGCACGCACGCGCTGCGGCTCACCCGGGGCAACGGCCTCGTGCTCGACAACCCGACCCCCGAGCTCCAGGGCGTCATCGACATGGTGGGATTCCACCGCTACCCCGGAATCACCCGTGGCGAAGGCTGGAGGGCCCAGTGACCGATCACACGCTCGTGCACCGCGCTCTCCTCTACGGCAAGGACGAGGAGTTCCTCGGCGCCGCCGTACCCTTCCTGCAGGAAGGGCTCGGCACCGGCGACCACATCCTCGCCGTGCTGCCGCGCAACGAGAGCGACGCCGTCCGCGACGTCATGCGCGGCGACGCCGGGCACATCCACTTCTACGACGCCCACGAGTTCTACGGGCACCCGGTCCGCACCATCTCCGCTTATAACGATGTGGTGCGAGGTGTCGCCCCACGTCGGGTCAGGGCCTTGGCCAGCGTCGACTGGACCGGTAGAAAGGGGGGCATCCAGCTCGCCGAGTGGGCCCGGTACGAATCCCTCGTCAATGTGGCGTTCGGGTCGTCGGGCGCTCAGGTGATCTGCCCCTACGACCGCCGGGTGCTACCGCCGCCGGTCATTGACGAAGCGATGCGGACCCACCCAGAGATGCTTTCCGGCGGCAACTACCCGACCTACAACGGGAACTCCTACACCGACCCGCTGGAGTTCGGGGCGCGCATGAACCGGCGCGAGACCCTCCAGGCACCGCCGGACGGCGTCGACCGGATCGGGATCGAATCGCTGGACCTCGCCCCGATGCGGCGGTTCCTGAAGGACAAGGCCGCCCAGCTCGGGCTGGAGCGCACGAAGCTCGGCGGGCTCGTCACGGCCGTCAACGAGATCGCCACCAACGCGGTCGTGCACGGCACCCCCCCGATCGAGCTGATGGTCTGGAAGCAGGACGACGAGCTGCACTGCGAGGTCGCCGACATCGGCCTGTGGCACCCGGACGAGCTGGCGGGCTTCATCCCCCCGGCCGACGCCACGGCGCAGGGCTTCGGCCTGTGGAGCGCCCGGATGCTCGTCGACGTCATCCAGATCCGCGCGGGCTACGACGGCACCCGCGTCCGGCTCCGTTCGGCGCTCTGACGCGCCGAACGGACCCCAGGGGCGTTCAGCGGAGGAGTTCGGCCAGGGCCCTGAAGGCCCGGCCGCGGTGGCTGACGGCGGACTTCTCGTCCGGGGTCAGCTCCGCGGTGGTCTTGCCGAGCTCCTCGACCAGGAAGATCGGGTCGTATCCGAAGCCGCCGGTACCGCGCGGCTCACGCAGGATGACCCCCTCCATGCGGCCCTCGACGACCTGGGAACGGCCGTCGGGGTAGGCGATGGCCGCGGCGCACATGAAGTGGCCGCCGCGCGCGCCGTCCTGGACGTCACCGAGCTGGTCGAGGACGAGCTGGAGGTTGCGCAGGTCCTTCTCGCCCGCGCCGAACCGTCCCGACCAGCGGGCGGACAGCACTCCGGGCATCCCGTTGAGGGCGTCCACGCACAGGCCGGAGTCGTCGGAGACCGCGGGAAGGCCGGTGTGCCGGGCGATCGCGTGGGCTTTGAGCAGGGCGTTCCCGGCGAAGGTGAGTTCGGTCTCGGGAACGTCCGGAGCGTCGGGGAACTCCTCGAGCCCGACCACGTCGTAGTCGGTGAGCAGCCGCCGCAGTTCGACGATCTTGCCCTCGTTACGGGTGGCCAGGACGATCTTCATCGGGCGAGCGCTTCCTTCTGCATCATGGTGAGGTCGACGCAGCCGAGTTCGGCCAGGTCGAGCAGGGAGTTGAGTTCGGCGCGGGAGAACGGCTGCCCCTCGGCGGTCCCCTGGACCTCGATGAGCCGGCCGTCGCCCGTGCAGACGACGTTCATGTCGGTGTCGGCGCGGACGTCCTCCTCGTAGCAGAGGTCGAGCCGCGGCTGGCCGTCGATGACGCCCACGCTGACCGCGCACACCGAGGTGATGAGCGGGTCGCCCTTGGTGAGGCGCTTGTCGCGCATCCAGGTGACGGCGTCGGCCAGCGCCACGTAGGCGCCGGTGATGGCCGCGGTCCTGGTGCCGCCGTCGGCCTGGAGGACGTCGCAGTCGAGGGTGATGGTGTTCTGGCCGAGCGCCTTGAAGTCGACGCAGGCGCGCAGCGAACGGCCGATCAGCCGGGAGATCTCCTGGGTCCTGCCGCCGAGCTTGCCCTTGACGGCCTCACGGTCGTTACGGGTGTTGGTGGCGCGCGGCAGCATCGCGTACTCGGCGGTCAGCCAGCCGAGGCCGGTGTCGCGCCGCCAGCGCGGCACCGAGTCCTGGACCGACGCGGCGCACAGCACCCGCGTGCCGCCGAACTCGACCAGGACGGAGCCCTCCGCGTGGTCGAGCCAGCCGCGCTGGATCCGGACATGACGGAGCTGATCGGCCACACGGCCGTCGGGGCGAGACATGACCCTCAGCCTATCCGCTGGGGCCTGTTTCGAGGTCGGCGCCCGTGGCGAGCGGCGTCCAGGTGCGTGCCCGGGCGACGCGCAGCAGGGCGGGCGGCCTCGGAACAGGCCCTACAGCTCGTAGGACGTTCCGGACTGTGCGAGCTCGATCGGCCCCGCGTACTTGGCCAGTTTGGCCTCGACGAAGGACTGCTCGGCATCGTTCCACGGGACCAGGTGGGTGAGGATGAGCTTGCGGGCGTCGGCGCGGTCGGCGTAGGCGGCGGCCTCCTTCGCCGTGAGGTGCAGATCCGGCGGGTTGTCGCCCTCCAGGAACGAGGCCTCGCACAGGAACAGGTCGGCGTCGCGGGCCAGGTCGACCAGGACGTCCGTGCGGCCGGTGTCCCCCGAGTAGGCGACGGTCCTGCCGCCCGAGGAGATCCGGAAGCCGTAGGACTCGATGACGTGGTTGACCGGGGTGGTCGTCACCGAGAACGGGCCGATCTCGAACTGGTTCTTCAGCGTCGTGAAGTCGAAGGTGTCGGTCATGCCCGGGTCCTGGGGCAGGTCGTAGGCCTCGGCCATGCGGTAGGCGGTGCCCTCCGGCCCGTAGACCGGGATCCTGTCCTTGGTGCCCTGCGGGCAGTACCGGCGGGCCACGTAGTAGCCGCACAGATCCATGCAGTGGTCGGCGTGCAGATGGGAGATCGCGATCGCGTCGACGTCGTACAGGTCGTGATGGCGCTGCAGAGCCCCGAGCGCGCCATTGCCGAAGTCCAGGAGCAGCGAGAAGCCCTGGTCCTCGATCAGATAGCAGGAGGCGGGGCTGTCCGGCCCCGGGAAGCTGCCGGAGCAGCCGATCACAGTCACCCGCACGGGGAGCTCCTCTACGTTGAATCCTTCCCGGGAAGTCCATTCCCGGGTTCGGCGGGGTTATGGGGTGAGACGGAAAACGCTCGTATCGGACGGCGACTCGACATAGCCGATAACCGGTCCGAGGAAGCGGGTTCCGATGGCGCGGAAGACCTCGGGGTCACCGGTCGCGCGGAACCGGTGAACGGGTGGGACGGCGGCCTCCGCGCGGGCCAGTCCCCGGTCTTGCAGCAGTCTGTAGACGTCCTTCGCCGTCTCGTCGGCACTGGAGACCAGTGTGACCCCGTCGCCGACGACATACGAGATGACACCGGTCAGGAGCGGGTAATGGGTGCAGCCGAGAATCAGGGTGTCGCACCCCGCCTCGACGATCGGCCGCAGATACTCCCGTGCCTCCGCCAGGAGTTCCTCGCCCATGGTCACACCGTTCTCGACGAACTCCACGAAGCGCGGGCAGGCGGCGCTCGTCAGGGTGATGTGCGGGGCGATGGCGAAGGCGTCGTCATAGGCGCGGCTGGTGACGGTCGCCCGGGTGGCGATCAGGCCGACACGGCCGTTGCGGGTGGCGGCGAAGGAACGGCGGGCCGCCGGGTAGATCACCTCGACGACCGGGACGTCGTACCGTTCCCGTGCGTCGCGGAGCATCGCCGAGCTGGCGCTGTTGCAGGCGATGACGAGCATTTTGACGCCCTCGCGGACGAGCTGGTCGAGCATCTCCAGGGCGTACTCGCGGACCTGCGCTATCGGGCGGGCTCCGTAAGGCTGACGCGCCGAGTCGCCCAGGTAGAGGATCGGCTCTCCGGGCAATTGGTCGAGAACGGCCCGGGCCACCGTGAGGCCACCGAAGCCGCTGTCGAAGATCCCGATCGGCGCGTCTGACATGACGCCCAAGGCTATGCGAGAACCTTGGAACAACCTGTGTGACGCTCAATACATCAATGCCTACCGATCGGTACTACCGTCTCATCGGCCCCTCGCGGCTCTCGCGAGCTGATGTGACTGTGCGACGAGGGTGCCCCGGGCGTCCCAGATCTCGACGTTCTCGTCGAACCAGCCGTCGGAGACGAGGCGTCCGGTGCCGTGGACGGTCAGCCAGCCGGGCGCCGGCAGGGCGCGCAGATGCCAGGTGAGCTCGACGGTCGGCGACCACCCGTAGATGCCGGTGTTGGAGACGACGGGGATGAGGGCGTCGAGGGCGAGGGCGAGCACGTAGGGGTCGGGGTCGTCGTGCTCGGCGAGCCGGAAGTAGGCGCGCATCTCGGGCCTGCCGGTGGGACGGCCGTCGAGCCAGCCCATCGCCGCGGGGTCGAAGCGCATGTCGACCCGGGCGGGGAAGCCGCGTTCGGCGGAGCCGCGGCCGGAGGTCTGGCAGGCCTCCAGGGGTGCCATCGCCGGTGCGGGCCCGCAGTAGACCGGGACGGCCTCGAGGTCGAGTGTGCCCGTGGTCACCTGGGCGTCGAGGATCGCCTTGCCGTCCTGGACGAGGGTCGCACGGGCCATGGAGGCGGTCTTGCCGTCCTTGCGCTGCTCGACGACGATCTCGGCGGGGCCGGGACCGGCCGGGCGCAGGAAGTTCACGGCCGTCGCGACCGGGTGCTCGTGCCGGGACTCCGCGACGACCGCCCGCATGACCGTGGCCATGAGGTAGCCGCCGTTGAGCGCCGCCCCGAACCCGAACCCCTCGTCGAGCTCGGCCCGGTACCGGCCCTCACCGAGGGGGACGATCCCCGTGGCATCCGCGAACCTCGTCATGCGCGCCTCCCGACAGAACGTCATTCGGGCCACAGCCTACAGATCGCGGATCCGCCCGCTCGGTTACCCTGATGTTCCGGCGTCATCGACGCCCCTACCTGGACACCCCCGGAGGAATCCGTTGAAGTTCGGCAGTACTCCCCCGCCCCCGCCGATCGTCCTCCCCGACCACGTCATCGCCGAGGTCCGTCATCTCCTCGCGGCCCGGAAGAAGATCCAGGCCATCAAGCTGATCCGCGAGGTCACCGGAAGCGGCCTCAAGGAGGCCAAGGACCTGGCCGACGCCATGGAGGGCGGCTACCTCCCGCCGACCCCGCAGCAGTTCCACGCTCCCCCGCAGCCGAACTACGCCCAGCCTTCTTTTCCGCAGCCTTCCTTTCCGCAGCCCTCCTATCCGCAGGCCGCGCAGGCGTCGCTGGCCGACCGGGCGCGCGCCTTCCGCGACTCCGGGGATCCCGAACGGGCCGTGGCGCTGATCCAGGCCGAGACCGGCATGACCCGCGAGGAGTCCGCCCGCTTCCTGGGCGTCCTGGGCTGAACGACGACGGCCCCGGCCGCGCCCGTGACGGGCGGCCGGGGCCGGGTCGATGCCGGTCGATGCCGGGAGGTCAGGCCCAGAGCTGGCCTTCGAGGGCGGCCTCGGCCTCCTCGATCGTGCCTTCGTAGGCACCGGTCGACAGGTACTTCCAGCCCCCGTCGGCCACGACGAAGGCGATGTCGGCGCGCTCGCCCGCCTTGACCGCCTTCGCGGCCATGCCGAGCGCCGCGTGCAGGGCGCCGCCGGTGGAGATCCCGGCGAAGATGCCCTCGGACTCGAGGAGCTCACGGGTGCGGCGCAGGGCGTCGCGGGAGCCGACCGAGAAGCGGGTGGTCAGGACCGAGTCGTCATAGAGCTCGGGGATGAACCCCTCGTCGATGTTGCGCAGGCCGTAGACGAGCTCGCCGTAGCGCGGCTCGGCCGCGACGATCTTGATTCCGGGGACGTGCTCGCGCAGGAACCTGCCGGTGCCCATCAGCGTGCCGGTGGTGCCCAGGCCCGCGACGAAGTGCGTGATCGTCGGCAGGTCCTCGAGGATCTCCGGGCCGGTCGTCTCGTAGTGCGCCAGCGCGTTGGCCTCGTTGCCGTACTGGTAGAGCATCACCCAGTCGGGGTTGTCGGCCGCCAGCCCCTTGGCCACCCGGACGGCCTCGTTCGAGCCGCCGGCCGCCGGGCTGGAGATGATCTCCGCACCCCACATGCGCAGCAGCTGGCGCCGCTCCGCCGAGGTGTTCTCCGGCATGACGCAGATGATCCGGTAGCCCTTGAGCTTGGCCGCCATCGCGAGCGAGATGCCCGTGTTGCCGGAGGTCGGCTCCAGGATCGTGCAGCCGGGCGTGAGGGTGCCGTCCTTCTCCGCCTTCTCGATCATGCGGAGCGCGGGGCGGTCCTTGATCGAACCGGTCGGGTTGCGGTCCTCGAGCTTGGCCCAGATCCGGACGTCGGGGGACGGCGAGAGCCGGGGCAGACCGACCAGGGGGGTCCGCCCCAGCGACTCCAGAAGCGAGTCGAAACGCATGACGGGTGATCAGCCGCCTGCGACGGCCGGGAGGACCGTCACGGTGTCGCCGTCCGACAGCGCCGTCTCCAGACCGCCGAGGAAGCGGACGTCCTCGTCGTTCAGGTACACGTTGACGAAGCGGCGCAGGCCCTTCTCGTCGACCAGGCGGTCGCGCAGGCCGGGGTGGCGCACGTCCAGGTCGCTGAAGAGCTCGGCGATCGTGGCGCCCTTGCCCTCGACGGCCTTGCTGCCGTCGGTGAGGTTGCGCAGGATCGTGGGGATCCGGACCTCGATGGCCATCGGTGAATCTCCTTCTTGTCTATGACGGAACGTTAACGGGACAGCCGGGGTGGAACGTCAACGACAGTCGTAGACGACTTCAGCCCGCGAGTGGCTGAAGAGGAAGCTCTGGACCGGTGGCATGACCCCTACTTTACGGAATGACCTGCCGAGCGTGCGAACCCACCTGTGGCCTGTGGACGAACCGCTCCTAGGTGTAAGCGTCCACGACGCGAACTTCTTCCTCCGTGATCACGCCGTCGAGGATCCGGTAGGAACGGAGCTCGGCCTCCTGCTCGTCACGTGTGGAAACGAGAACGTAGTGGGCGTTCGGCTCGTTGGCGTAGGTCACGTCGGTCCGCGAGGGGTAGGCCTCGGTGGCCGTGTGCGAGTGGAAGATCACGACGGCCTCCTCGTCGGCGTCGTCCAGGGCGCGCCAGACCTTGAAGTGCTCGGTCGAGTCGAACTCGTAGAACGTGGGAGAGCGCGCGGCGTTGATCATCGGGATGTACCGCTCGGGCCGGTCGGAGCCGAGCGGACCCGCGATCACCCCGCACGCCTCGTCGGGGTGGTCGGCGCGGGCGTGCGCCACGAGCTGATCGACGAGATCCCGGGTGATGGTGAGCATGTCCGAATTCTAGGCGGACGTCACGGCTGGATCATGCCCAGGAGGTGGGCGATCCGGTCGGCGGCCGCGGCGGGGTCGTCCACGCTGCCGACGATCATGCCGCCGAAGGAGACGTAGACCTCGCCGTCCACGGCGACGACCGCGCGGACGGTGGCGGCCACCGGGTTGGCCACGGCCAGGGTCTCCGGCGCCTCCTCGATGGCCAGGCCCAGGTCCTTGAGATGCCCGGCCAGGGCGACGAGCTCCTGGATCATGGGAGCCTCGCGGTGAGGCGGAAGATCGTCCCGGTGCCGCCCGAACGGATCTCCACGAGGTCGCAGAGCTGGCGGACCATCCACATCCCGGCGCCCGACGGCTGGTCGGGCGAGGGCGGCAGGAAGCCCAGGAACCGGTCCTCCACCCGTCCGACCGGATCGAGCAGGTCGCAGATCACGGCTCCCCCGTCGCTCCACACCAGCAGCGAGCCGGAGCCGCCGCCGTGCTTGATGATGTTGGTGGCCACCTCGTTGACGGCCATGATCAGCGGCATCGCCGCCGTGAGCCCGAACACGGCCGCGGCCTTCGCCGTGAAGTCCCGCAGCCCCGGCAGCTCGCCCCGGACGAACCCCCGGTGGGCGACCTGCCCGGTCTGCGGCAGCAGCGGCGCCCGGTCCAGCTCGGCGTAGACCCGCGCGGGCGGCTCGTAATCCAGGCCGTGGTGGGTGCGCTCCACGATCCGCATGACGTCCGAGGGGACGGTCCGCAGGTCGTAGGCGCACAGCAGGGACGTCCTGGTGCCGGCGAAGACCACGTTGACCAGGGCCTCGAACCGCTTCCACTCCCTGACCTCGACCGGGTCGCGGCCCTTCCAGACCTGTTCGGCCACGACCCTGACCCGGCCGCCGTCCTTCCACCAGCGGTCCCTGCCGACCGAGACGGCCGTCGCGATGCTCCGCGGCGGGGTGGTGAAGTAGCCGGCCGCCTCGCGGAACTCGCACTCGGGCGGCAGTCCCGGGCGCAGCAGGTCGATCCTGTCCGGTGGGGCGATCACGACGAGGGCGTCGTCCGCGCCGCGGCCCTCGGCGAGGAAGGCCAGCGCCTCCTCGGTGAACTCGGTCTCCGAGCCGTACAGGAGCGCCTGATGGATCAAGGAGTCCCTGCCGGCGCCCAGCAGCGCAGGCACCGTGTCACCCCTCTTCCACCACCAGGCCGGGCAGGTCGTCCCAGCCCGCGATCTTCAGCAGCCCCGCGAGCGTCTCCCCGACGCCGCGCAGCAGGACCATCCGCTCCTGGCCGTCGGGCGAGGTGCGGGCGGCGAGCATGACCCGCAGCCCGGCCATGTCGCAGAAGTCCAGATCGGTCAGGTCGAGGCACAGGTGGCCGGTCTCGCCGCCGAGCCGCTGGAGCGCCTCGGTCAGCGCGGGGAAGGTCGACTCCTCGACGGCCCCCGCCAGGGCCAGCCCGGGAGGGGTGAAGGTCGGGGTGATCCGCAGGACGCCGTCGTAGTAGACGTCGTCGACGTGCACCAGCCCGTGGTGGCTCTCCAGCAGGCTCTCCAGCGGCCGGCTGCGGAACCAGCGCCGGTCGAACTGGCAGATCGCCATGGCCGGGGCGGGGGCCAGCGCGGCGAAGGCCTCGCAGATCTTCCGCTCGAACTCCCCGAACCGCTCGGTGCCGGGCCACCCGCGCAGGGCGAAGGTCTGCTCACCCGCGAGACGCACCCCGCCCCAGCCCTGGACGAGCGCGACCTCGAGCTCGGTCAGCGAGAGCCCGATGATCTCGTCGGGATCGAACCTCCCGGTGGACAGGTAGGCCTCGCGGGCGGTCCGGACGACGAGCTGGTCGTCGGCGACGGCCTGGGCCAGGTCGAGGCCCTCCGCGCCGGGGTCGGCCGCCAGCCACTCCACCAGGGCGTCCGGCTCGGCCGAGTCCGACTTGTAGATGATCTTGTGGTTGTCCCTGAGCCCGTCGCGGACGAAGGAGACCAGGATCGACCGGCGCTCGGTGTCGTTGTCGTAGACGAGGCCGAGATGGTCGCCCATCCGCATGTCCCCGACGGCGACGTGGCGGCGGACCGGGGGGCCTGACGGAGCGTCCATGTGACTCCCATCACCTGAGGGAGCCCCATTTAACAACACCGAGCGCAGTTTCTCCGGAACTTTCGGTATTGGTTATTCCCGCCAGAGACAGTGGATCAGGCTGTCCTGAAGCTGGGTGAGCCAGTCGTAGGTGACGAACATGGCGTAGGCCGGATCGTCCACGGCGAGCTCGGCGAAGCGGGCGTGGTTCTCCTCTGTGATCTCCAGCCGGGTGCCGAGGGCCAGGCGCAGGTCGTTGAGGGCGCGCAGCCAGGACTGCGCCTGGTCGGCGTCCAGCTCGATGCGCCGGTCGAAGGCCAGGGTGTCCAGGACGACCCGGGCGTCCTTCTCCTTGCCGTCCTTGAGCGTCGTCTCGGTGTAGCGGCGGAACTCGCCCGAGGCGTCGTCGTCGCCGCTGTAGCCGTCGGGGAACAGCCGGGCCAGGGCCGGATCGGCCGGGGCCTCGGTGCTCTCGGAGATGCCGAGTTCCGCCAGGCCCGGATCGCCCTTCGGCAGCTCGCCCAGCATCTGCTGGAGCTGCTCGACGAGGTTCTGCAGAACCGCGTTCTCGACCTGTTCGAGGCGCAGGGTGACCCCGGAGGCCCCGCTGCGGCGAAATCCGCTCATCAGTCGTCCCGTTTCACCGTGGCCCAGAGTCCATACGAATGCAGGACCTCGACATTGCGTTCCATTTCCTCGCGCGTGCCCGAGTCGACGACGGCCCTGCCCTTGTGATGGACGTCCATCATGAGCTTCTCGGCCTTCTCCCTGGCGAACCCGAAAACACTCTGGAAGACGTAGGTCACATAGGACATCAGGTTGATCGGGTCGTTCCAGACGATCGTCAACCATGGCAGATCAGGGCGCACTTCCTCGCCCACATCGGGCCTGTTCAGCTCAACAGGTGCGGTGGTCATGTGTCCCAACCCCCCTTTCCCCTCTCCATGGAACCTACCGGGCGCGAGCCTCGGCCGGATGCCCCCGTAACCTGGCGCTGTGGACCAACGGGACCGGAAGAACGGCGCGAGCACCGCTCTGCTCACCGATCATTATGAACTGACCATGCTCCAGGCGGCCCTGCGCAGCGGTACGGCGGCGCGGCGTTCGGTGTTCGAGGTGTTCGCCCGGCGCCTTCCGCAGGGCCGCAGGTACGGCGTCGTGGCCGGGACGGGCCGCTTCATCGAGGCCGTCGCGGACTTCCGGTTCGACCCCGCCGAGCTGGCCTTCCTGGCCGCCACCGGGGTCGTCGACGACACCACGGCCGGGTATCTGGAGGGCTACCGGTTCACCGGGGACGTCTGGGGATACGCCGAGGGCGACTGCTACTTCCCCGAATCGCCGATCCTGCGCGTCGAGGGCACCTTCGCCGAGGCGGTGATCCTCGAGACCCTCGCTCTGTCGATCTTCAACCACGACTGCGCGATCGCCGCGGCGGCCTCCCGCATGGTGCACGCCGCCGGCGACCGGCCGCTGATCGAGATGGGGTCGCGGCGCACCCACGAGGACGCGGCGGTGGCCGCCGCCAGGGCCGCCTACCTCTGCGGCTTCGCCACGACCTCCAACCTCGAGGCGGGCCGGACCTTCGGCGTGCCGACCGCGGGGACCGCCGCCCATGCCTTCACCCTGCTGCACGACGACGAGCGGACCGCGTTCGCCGCCCAGCTCGCCGCCTTCGGCCAGGACACGACCCTGCTGGTGGACACCTACGACGTGACGGCGGCCGTCGCGCTGGCGATCGAGCTCGCCCCCGACCTCCGGGCGGTCCGGATCGACAGCGGCGACCTGCGGCTCGTCGCCGAGGACGTCCGTAAGCAGCTCGACGCCCTCGGCGCCCCCGGCACCCGCATCGTGGTGACCGGCGACCTCGACGAGTACGCGATCGCGGCCCTGGCGGTCGCCCCGGTCGACGGCTACGGCGTGGGCACCTCGCTGGTGACCGGCTCGGGAGCGCCGACCGCGTCCCTGGTCTACAAGCTGGTGGCCCGTGAGGACGCCTCGGGGGTCCTGGCGCCCGTCGCCAAGGCCTCGCCCGGCAAACCCAGCCGGGGCGGCCGCAAGCACGCCTACCGCCGCTTCACCGGCGAGGTCGCGAGCGCCGAGGTCGTCAGCGCCGCCGAGGAGCACTCCGCCGGGGCCGGCGACAGGCCGCTCCAGGTCCCGCTGATCCGCGCCGGGGAGCCGGTCGGCCGCGAGCCCCTCACCGCGGCCCGCGACCGCCACCTGCGCTCGCTCAACGAGCTCCCGGCCGCGGCGCGGCACCTCAGCAAGGGCGATCCGGCCCTTCCGACGGTCTTGTCCTAGGCGTGGCGGCGTAAAAGATGAAAGATGGGCAGATGACGCGAGCACTGATCATCGTGGACGTGCAGAACGACTTCTGCGAGGGCGGCTCGCTGCCCGTGGGCGGCGGATCCGAGGTCGCGACGGCCATCTCCGGTCATGTCGCCGACGGCGGCTACGACCACGTGGTGGCCACCCGGGACTTCCACCTCGACCCGGGCGCCCACTTCTCCGGCGACCCCGACTACGCCACGACCTGGCCGCCGCACTGCGTGATCGGCACCCCGGGCGCCGACTTCCACCCGAACCTGGTGCTGGCCCCGATCGAGGCGGTCTTCAGCAAGGGCCGTGAATCGGCCGCCTACAGCGGCTTCGAGGGCCTGCACGACGACGGCACCCCGCTGGGCGAGTGGCTGGCGGCCCACGGCGTCACCGAGGTCGACGTGGTCGGCATCGCCACCGACCACTGCGTCCGGGCCACCGCCCTCGACGCGGTGAAGGCGGGCCTGGCGACGACCGTGCTGCTTCCGCTGACCGCGGGCGTGGCGGCGGGCAGCACCCTCACCGCGCTGGGCGAGATGCGCGCCGCCGGGATCGGCCTCGTCGGCGAGCCCGTCCTGCGCTGACCTCAGGTCCTGCGGGCCGCCCACTCGCGGATCTTGTCGATGCGGGCCTGGACGTCCTTGGCGCTGGCCTGGGGCACCGCGGGACCACCGCAGGACGCCCTGAGCTCGGTGTGGACCACGCCGTGCGGCTTGCCCGTGCGATGGCTCCAGGCGCCGACGAGGCCGTTGAGCTCCTGCCGCAGACCCTGGAGGTCCTCCGACGCGGTCCGCTCGACGGGCTCGGGGTCGGCGACGCCGCGCTTGCGCTGGGCGGCGATCTGGTTGGCCTGGTGCTGGCGGAGCAGCGCGGTCACCTGCTCGGGCTCCAGCAGCCCGGGGATGCCGAGGAAGTCCTCCTCCTCGGCGCTGCCGGGGGCCGCCTGCATGCCGAACTCGCCGCCGTCGTACAGGACGCGGTCGAAGGTGGCGCTGGCCTCCATGGTCTCGAACGGCAGCTCCTCCGACAGGTCGGCGCCGTCGTTCTTGCGGTTGGCCTGCTCGAGGGCGTCGTCGTCGAAGCCGTCCTGCTCGCGGGTCCTGCGGTCCAGGACGTGGTCGCGCTCGGTCTCCATCTCCGAGGCGTGGCCCATCAGGGTCGGCACCGACGGCAGGAAGACCGAGGCGGTCTCGCCGCGCTTGCGGGCGCGCACGAACCGGCCGATGGCCTGGGCGAAGAACAGCGGGGTCGCGGTGGAGGTGGCGTAGACGCCGACGGCCAGCCGCGGGATGTCGACGCCCTCGGAGACCATGCGGACCGCGCACAGCCAGCGGTCCTCCGAGTCGGCGAACTGCTTGATCTTCTTGCTGGCCTTCGGGTCGTCCGAGAGCACGATGGTCGCGCCCTGGCCGGTGATCCCGCGGATCATCTTGGCGTAGGCGCGGGCGGCCTCGTGGTCGGTCGCGATGACCATGGCGCCCGCGTCGGGCATGCCCTTGCGGACCTCGGTGAGGCGGCGGTCGGCGGCCTCGATGACCTGCCGGATCCAGTCGCCCTTCGGGTCGAGGGCCGCGCGCCAGGCCTGCGCGGTCTGGTCCTGGGTGAGGGGCTGGCCGAGGCTGGCGGCCAGCTCGTCGCCCGCCCGGGTGCGCCAGCGCATCTCGCCGGAGTAGGCCATGAACATGACGGGCCGGACGACGCCGTCGGCGAGGGCGGGCCCGTAGCCGTAGGTGTAGTCGGAGCGGCTGCGGCGGATGCCGTCGGGGCCCTCCTCGTACTCCACGAACGGGATCGGGTTGATGTCGGTGCGGAAGGGGGTGCCCGACAGCGCGAGCCGCTTCGTGGCGGGCTCGAACGCCTCACGGACCGCGTCGCCCCACGACAGGCCGTCGCCGGCGTGGTGGACCTCGTCCATGATGATCAGGGTCTTGCGGGCCTCGGTCCGGTTGCGGTGCAGGGCCGGGCGGGCCGCGACGGTCGCGTAGGTCACCGCGACGCCGTGGAAGTCCTTGGCGGTCTTGCCCATCGCGTTGGTGAACTCGGGATCGATCTTGATGCCGACCCTGGCCGCCGACTCCGCCCACTGCCGCTTCAGGTGCTCGGTCGGGCAGAGGATCGTGATCCCCTGGACGGCCCGCCTGTCCAGCAGCTCGCGGGCGAGCCGCAGCGCGAAGGTGGTCTTGCCCGCGCCGGGGGTCGCGACGGTCAGGAAGTCGCGCGGGATCTCGCGGAAGTAGAGCTCAAGAGCCTGCTGCTGCCAGGCCCGCAGCGATCCCGCGGTGCCCCAGGCGGCCTTCTCGGGGAGGGCGGGGGGCAGGTTGGAGGCGGCGAAGGTACTCACGATGGGCCAAGGCTACCGAGCCCCACCGACAAGACATGCCGGGGAGGAACGTCCTCGCCGTCTTCGCTCCTGTGTGTTAGATCACGGGAAGAGCGTCGGGCGGCGGCGCGGCCAGAGCAGGCCGTACCAGCTCAGCAGGGCCCCCGTGAGGATGGTGGCGCCGCTGGTGACCGCGAGCGAGGTGCCGGTGCCGGTCTTCGGCAGAGTGCGGGTTTTTCCGTGCCCCTGACCGTGGGCGCGGCGGCAGTTCGCGGTCCGCACGGTCGAGGTGACGTCCGTGCCCAGGGCGCGGACCCGGATCCGGGTCCTGCGGTCCTCGGCCAGCTCGACCGTGCTCCTGAGGGTGGAGTCCCCGATGATGACCTCGGTGCGCACGGTCCTGCCGCCGACGATCAGCGAGTAGGACTCGTCGGAGTCGCCCGCGTTCGTCACGGTCACCACGACCGTCCTCGACGGGCACCGGACCGCGCCGACCCCGGCGTCGAGATCCCCGACCGCGGCGACGACCAGCTCACCCAGCACCAGACCACCCCCGATCGTGATTGTTCGATCACGAAGGGTGAACTACCCCGTGTTCGGCCGAACCGAACACGGGGGGAGTTATCCGAGCATCTTGTCCTTGCGGCGGGGCCACAGGCCGCCCCACCACAGGACGATCGCGCCGGTGAGCATGGACGCCGCGCCGGTGGCGATCCGGGCGAACATCACCGTGTCGTCGTTGCCGGTCTTCGGCAGGGTCGTCGGCCGCTTCCTGGCCGGCTCCTCCTCCGCCGCCGACTTGGACGGCGCCGCCTTGCAGTTGGCCTTGTAGGTGTGGGTGGCCTTGGCCTTGCCGTCCTGGGTGATCCGGATCGAGGTCGCCTTGTCCTCCTTCAGCGTCAGCTCGCTGCTGCGGGAGGCCTTCGGGCCGAGCTGGTCGGCCAGGACGATCGAACCGTCCCGGACGATCGAGTAGCCCTGGGTGGTGGCGGGGTCCTCGTTCACGACCTTGATCGTCACCAGCCTGGCAGGGCAGTCGACCTTGCCGAAGGCGACCTTCAGCGGCACCAGGCTCGGCGCGGACGGCACCGGGGTGGACCTGGAGGGCGTCGCGGACGGGGTGACCGGCGGGACGGGCCTGCTCGTGGTCGGCCTGGGCGTCGGCGTGGGGGTCTTCGACGGGGTCTTCGACGGCGTCGGGGAGGCCGTCTTCGTCGCCGTCGGCTTCCCGGTCGGCTTGGCCGTCGTCGGTGTCACGGTCGGTGTCACCGTGGGCGTCATCGTCGTCGGGACGGGGTCGGCGTTCGAGGTGTTCTTCCCTCCCGACGTGAAGGCGGGGATGACGATCAGCGCCCCGATCACGAAGAAGATCGCTGCAATGATCACCCTGACCGGCTGCATCCCCACGCCTCCCCAGCACCTGTACGAGCACGGGCACCGCTTGATCGTTTCTTTACCCTTCATTGTGAGGGTTACGCCCCGGTTCGCGAGGCGGAACGCCGCCCGCAGTGCTCGCGCGGCGTGTCCAGAACCGGTACGGACACGAAAGAATGGGCCGCATGGACGACGACATCCGGCCCGGCCGCCTCCTGGTCGCGACGCCTCTGCTGGAGGACCCGAACTTCCGGCGCAGCGTGGTGCTCGTCGTCGACCACGGCCAGGAGGAGGGCACGCTCGGCGTGGTGCTCAACCGCCCGACCGAGGTCGAGGTCGGCCAGATCCTGCCGCCGTGGGCCGATCTCCTCGAGGGCGGCGGCGCCGCGTACCAGGGGGTGGTCTTCCAGGGCGGCCCTGTCGCGCTCGACAGCGCCCTGGCCCTGGCCAGGATCACCGGGGCGGACGATCCGGTCGGCTGGCGCGGCCTCGGCGGCATCCCGGCCGTCGCCAGGATCGGGCTGGTCGATCTCGACAGCCCGCCCTCGCTGCTCAAGGGCGGCGTGGACCGTTTCCGGGTGTTCGCGGGCTATTCCGGCTGGAACGCTGGCCAGCTCCGGTCAGAGATCGAGGAGGGCTCCTGGTACGTCGTTCCGGGCGAGCCGTCCGACGTCTTCGGAGACGATCCCGACCGCCTCTGGCAGGGCGTACTCCGCCGCCAGGGGGGCGACCTCGCCTTCGTCGCCACCTATCCGGAGGATCCGTCACTAAACTGAGCGGATGAGCACGCCATTCTTCGAGCCCGGCGGCACCGGGACGATCCTCAAGCCGGACCAGGACGAGCGCCCTGACCTGTCCCACGGCGACGGTGACCACGAGCGGTTCGCGCACTACGTCAAGAAGGCCAAGATCACCGAGAGCGCCCTCACCGGGACGCCCGTGATCGCCCTGTGCGGCAAGGTCTGGGTCCCCAACCGCGACCCCAAGAAGTTCCCCGTCTGCCCGGAGTGCAAGGAGATCTACGAGGGTCTCGCGCCGGGCGGCGGCAACAAGGACGACAAGTAGACGCCCGAGCCTCCGCCGCACTCCGATCAAGATCATGCAACCTGACCGCCGCATCGGGCGGGGGTTCGGGGGACGGATGCGGCGGGGCGTTGCGGTCCTGCTCCCTTTCACGGCCGCGCCGGCGTCGGCCCGCCCACCCGGGGCCGCCCCGGCGGCACCCGCGGCCTCGCGGGCGGCCGGACGGGCACGGGGACGGGCACTGACACCGGTGCGCTGAAACCGGTGCGCTGAAACCGGGCCGCGTCGTCGACGGCACGGCCCGGCGCGCGGCGCGCCCGCTCAGCCGTAGGTGATCTCGGACGATTCCTCGGGGGCGGCGTGCCTGCGTCCCCCCGCGGCCTCGCGGACCGCGGCGGCGACGGCCGTGGTGACCTCCGGGTGGAAGACGCTCGGGACGATGTAGTTCGGGCCGAGCTCGTCGTCGGTGACCACGCAGGCCAGAGCCCGGGCGGCGGCCGTCAGCATCTCGATGGTGATGCCGTCGGCCTGGGCGTCGAGCAGGCCGCGGAACACCCCGGGGAAGGCCAGCACGTTGTTGATCTGGTTGGGGTAGTCACTGCGGCCGGTCGCGACGACGGCGGCGTGCTCGCGGGCGTCGGCGGGGTTGACCTCGGGCTCGGGGTTGGCGAGCGCGAAGACGATCGAGTCGTGGGCCATGCCCTCGATGTCCCCGCCGTCGAGGATGCCGGGGGCCGAGACGCCGATGAAGACGTCGGCGCCCCTGACCGCGCCCTTGAGGTCGCCGTCGTAGCCGCCGGCGTTGGTGTTGTCGGCGATCCACTGGAGCGAGGAGTCCAGGTCGGAGCGGCCCTGGTGGACGGCTCCGTGGAAGTCGCAGACGATGACGTCGCGCGCGCCCGCGTGGATCAGCAGCTTCAGGATGGCGCTGCCCGCCGCGCCCGCCCCCGCCATCGCGATCTTGACCTCGCCCAGGTCCTTCTTGACCACGCGCAGGGCGTTGGTGAGGGCGGCCAGGACGCAGATCGCGGTGCCGTGCTGGTCGTCGTGGAAGACGGGGATGTCGAGCAGCTCGCGCAGCCGGGCCTCGATCTCGAAGCAGCGCGGCGCGGAGATGTCCTCGAGGTTGATGCCGCCGAAGCCGGGGGCGATGATCTGGACGGTCCTGACGATCTCGTCGGGGTCCTGGGTGTCGAGGCAGATCGGCCAGGCGTCGATCCCGGCGAACCGCTTGAACAGGGCGGCCTTGCCCTCCATGACCGGCATCGCGGCCTCGGGGCCGATGTTGCCCAGGCCGAGGACGGCCGAACCGTCGGTGACGACCGCGACGCTGTTGCGCTTGATCGTCAGCCGGCGGGCGTCCTCCTTGTTGCGGGCGATCGCCAGGGAGACCCGCGCCACGCCGGGCGTGTAGGCCATCGAGAGCTCTTCACGGGTGCGCAGCGGCACCTTCGACTTCATCTCGATCTTGCCGCCGAGGTGCATCAGGAAGGTCCGGTCGGAGACCTTGTGGATCTTGATGCCCTCGATCGACTCGAGCACGCTGACGATGGCCTCGGCGTGCTCGGTGTCGCGGGTCGCGATCGTCACGTCGATGCGGAGGGTGTCGCCGACCGCGGAGCTCACGTCGAGGGCGGTCACGATCCCCCCGGCGTTCTCCACGTGCTGGGTGATCCCGCTGACGGCCTTGCCCCCCGCGGGAACCTCCAGCCGGACGGTGATCGAATACGACACGCTCGGCGCGGTGGCCACCTTGCACTCCTCGAATCGCGGAAATCAGCCGCTCCGCGCACCCAACGGCACGTCAGAGCCACGTTCGAGGATACGCCCGGTGGCCACGGCCCTGCCCGGCGATCGTGAACAATGTTCGAACTTCAGATTTTGTTCACGATCGCCGTTCTTCTAGAACAGTGCGCTCTGCAGCGACCGGCGGGCCTTGGCCACGCGGGGGTCGTCGGAGCCGAGGGTCTCGAACAGGGCGAGCAGGTGGACGCGGGCGGCGTCGCGGTCCTCCCCCGCGGTCGCGCGGACCCGGTCGATGAGGAGCTGGAACGCGCCCTCCGGGTCGCCCTGCAGCAGCCGGAGGTCGGCGGCCTTCAGCGGGTCGGCCTCGACCTGCTCCTGGTCGTAGCCCTTCACCCGGATGGTCAGCTCGGTGAGCGCGAGGCGGCGCTTGGCGGTCTCGTCGCGCGGGTCGGCGGCGAGGACGTCGCGGAACGCCTGGGCCGCGGCCTCGAAGTCGCCCCTGCCCAGCGCCTCCTCGGCGGCCGCGTGCACGGGGTCGGCCTCCTCGGCCTCCGCCTCGGGGAGCTCGGCGCCCTCGGGCGTCTCGCCCATCAGGCCCTGCTCCTTGAGCGCGGCCCACAGCTCGTCGGTGGCGGCGCGCAGCTCCTGCTCGGTGACCGGGCCGTTGAGGAAGGGCATCATCTGGCCCTGGACGACCACGCCGACGAACGGCAGGTTCCGCACGCCCATCTGCGCGACGTACTGAGCCAGCGACGGGTTCAGGTCGGCGTTGACCTTGGCGAGGATCCAGGCCCCGCCGCTCTCCCCCGCCAGCTTCTCCAGCAGCGGCTGGATCTGGATGCTCGACGCGGAGCGCTCCGACCAGAAGTCCACCATGACGGGGATCTGCAGGGACCGCTCGACGACGTCGGTGTTGAAGGTCGCGTCGGTCACCTCGATCACATACTGGCCGCCGTCGGGCGCTGGCCCCTGGGCAGCCCGTTCCTGCTGTGCCTTCGCGGCCGCCGCCCGGGCGCCGAGGTCAACGGCGCCGTGCAGGGAGAAATTGGGCTTCTGCATACGACCATCCTGCCGCATCGGCCGCCGCGAAGGGACATTACGTTCGGTTCGCCAAAGACTACTGACAGCGATGACCACGGCTGGATATAGTTCCGCTGTCGATGCGTAGTGCGACGGCAAAAGGCGGGCGGGCGCGGGGGGATACGGGCCACCGCCGGATCGCCGGAACCGCACCGCGTCGCCTTTTACGCAGGGGGGATTAGAAAATGATCGTGGAGTCGTCCGCGATCGTGGCGAAGGGTCTGGGCATCCGCCGCGGGGGGCGGTGGCTGCTCCGTCCGGCCTCCTTCGGGATTCCCGGAGGAGTGATCGGCATCGCCGGGCCCGCCGGGTCCGGCAAGTCGGTCCTGCTCGCCACGCTCGCAACGCTACGCCGGCCGCAGACGGGGACCGTCGAGCTCTTCGGCGAACCCGTCACCACCCGCACGGCGCTGCGCCGCGCCCGGGCCAGGATCGGTTTCCTGCCCTCGGACGCGCGCTGGGCCAGCGGCTCGACCGTGACCGACTTCGTCAGTTACGCCGCCTACTACCAGCGCCGCCCGTCCTCGTCCGTCCGGCGGGTCCTGGACGGGCTCGATCTGGCGGACGTGGCCTCATGGCAGCTCAACGAGCTCCCCGCCGACCTCAGGGTCCGCGCGGGGCTCGCGGCGGCCTGCGTCCACGCCCCGGATCTCGCCTTTCTCGACGCCCCTCTGTCGGGGCTGCCCGCGCACGCCGTCCGCGATCTGGTCCCGCTGCTGGGAACGGTCGCGCCGACGGTGGTCGTCACGGCGGAGTCGGCGGCCGACCTCGGCTGGTGCGACCGCGTCTACCTGATGGACGCGGGGCGGCTGGCCCTGGCCGACCGGGTGACCGCGCGGCTGGTGCGCCCGGTCTTCCGGCCGCCGCAGCGCACCATGCCGCACATCGCGGCGGCCTGGTCCCGAGCACACCGATCCCGAGGAGCCCTGGCCCATGCCTGAGATCGCGCCCGCACCGGGGGTCCGCCGTGTCTGAGCTCGCCCGGCTGGTCAGGCCCGCCCGGGTGGCGAGGGTCGCGCGGGTGGTCAGGCTCGACGCGCGCGGCGGCGCGCTGATCGCCGCCGTGGCGCTGCTGGCCGCCGACGGCGCGGTAGCGGCCTGGCGCGGGCTGGAGCCGGGCGTGGCCGACTGGGACGGAGCGGTCGCCGCCGTGGAGGGCTCGGTGCGCTGGCTCGGCCCGCTCGGGGCGGGGCTCGCGGCCTGGACGGGGCTGCGGGCGCAGCGCCTCGACTACCTGCGGGCCCTCGCGGCGCGCTCGCCGGCCGTCGCGGTCCTGCACGATCTGTCGGTGCTGGTGGCGGTCTGCGTGCTCGGCTACGCGGCCGGCGCGCTCGTGGCCTGCGTGCGGGCCTTCTCCGTGGGCGGGTTCGGCTGGATCCACCCGGTCGGGCTGACGGCGGGGGCGGCGACGCTCGCGCTGTTCGTGATCGTCGGCTATCTCTCCGGACGGCTGTGGGCGCATCCGGCGACGGTCGCCGCGGTGGTCGCGGGTAGCGCGGTGTGGGCGTCGGGACGGCCCCGCTGGGGCTGGGCCGGGCTGCTGCCGCCGGTCGAGCTGGGGCGGGTCGACCTGTTCGAGGGGCTCAAGGGCGAGGTGCTCGCGGGCCAGATGTTCTGGGCGTTCGGGGCGGGCGGGGTGCTCGTCCTCGGCTATGTCGCGGCCGTCACCCGGCGGCGCGGGCCCGCTGCGGCGGCGGCCGTCGCGCTCCTGGTCACCGCGGTGTGCACCCTGCGGCTCGAGGCCGCGGGCGGCGTGGTGACGGCGCCGTCGGCGCGCGAGTACTCCTGCCGGGACTGGCCCGTCACCGTCTGCGTGCACCCGGCGCTCAAGGGGGCGCTGCCCGTGCTCGGGGCCGCCGTGGCGCCGCTCGCCACCCGGCTCGCCGGAACCCCGGCCGCCTTCGGCCGGGTCGAGCAGCGCTCGGCCCGCGAGCCCGCCGGGGTCTCCGGGGGGACCGCGGCCTTCCACCTCACCGGGCTGAAGGACGGTTTCGCGCGGCGGGCCGTCCGGGAGATCGAGGCGGGCCTGTGGCGCTGCCCCGAACCCGGCCTCGCCGGACCCGGCAGCTACCAGGCGCAGGTCAGTGCCTGGTTGCGCGACGAGCCGGTGCCCGCGGCGCCGGCCGTCCCCTTCACCCGCTGGGACGAGCAGCGCCGCCGGGCCTGGTTCACCGCCCACTACCCGGCCTACCGGGTGTGCGGTCTGGGCCCCGCCAGCTACGCGGGCTGAGCCGTCAGGCCCGGACCTCGGCCGGGGCCTTGATCCAGTTCCGCTCGACGAAGTAGGGGGCGACGGGCAGGACCGAGGCCGCCAGCGCCAGGATCACCTTGCCCCAGCCCCAGCGGAGCTGACCGAAGGTCAGGAGGACCAGGCCGACGTAGGCGATGAACAGCACGCCGTGGATCGGGCCGACGATCTTGACCAGAACGGGGTTGTCGCCCATGTACTTCACGGGCATCGCGATGAGCAGAAGGATCAGGAAAGAGGTCGCCTCGGCGAGCGAGACGAGCCGGAAGGCGCGCAACATGTCCACGGCCCCCAAGGTAAGGGCTTGATCACCATGCTGTGACCCGCCCCCCTGAATCAAACATCCATGCGAGGGAATGCCAGGGGCATGAACCCCTCGAAATACGGGCGGATCGTACCCACGACAGTGGTCGTCCTCGCTCTGGTCGCGCTCTACGCGGTCGGCACGGGCTTCCACTGGCTGCCGGACTGGAGCAATCCGTTCGGCGAGCGCACCAAGGACCGCTCCGGCCCCGTGCTGCTCAAGTCGATCCGCGATCTCTCGCGATATGAGGCCGCCACCGGCCAGTTCCAGGTCGTCGTCGACCTGGAGAAGGACGCCAAGTTCCTGCCGAGCGCCCTGCGGGGCAACCGCACCCTGTTCGTCGGGAACGGCACCGTGGACGCCTACGTCGACTTCGGCAAGATCTCCGACAAGGACATCACCGTCAACGCCGACCGCACGACGGCGACGATCAAGCTTCCGCCGGCCGAGCTGGAACCCACCAACCTCGACCCCAAGAAGTCCTACGTCTTCGCCACCCAGCGGGGCATCTTCGACCGCCTCGGCGACTTCTTCTCCGGCAACCCGAACGACCAGCAGAAGCTCTACGTGCTGGCGTCCGACAAGATCCTCGAGGCCGCTCAGGGCAGCGGCCTCAAGGAACGCGCGGACGGCAACACCAAGACGATGCTCACCGGCCTGCTCAAGGGCCTGGGCTTCAAGACCGTGACGATCGAGACCCAGGCCCCCGCGCAGTAGCGGGCTACGGGACCTCGATCAGCAGAGCGTCGCCCTGGCCGCCGCCGCCGCACAGCGCGGCGGCGCCCAGGCCACCGCCCCGCCGCTTCAGCTCGTGGGCGAGGGTCAGCACGATCCGGGCGCCGGACATGCCGATCGGGTGGCCGAGGGCGATGCCGCCGCCGTTGACGTTCACGATCTCCGGGTCGAGATCGAGGTCGGCGACCGACTGGAGGCCGACGGAGGCGAACGCCTCGTTGATCTCGACCAGGTCGATGTCGGCGACCTGGCGCCCGGCCTTCTTGAGCGCGTGGACGATCGCGTTCGACGGCTGGGACAGCAGCGAGTTGTCGGGCCCCGCCACGTTGCCGTGCGACAGGATCCTCGCCAGCACCGGCAGGCCCAGCTCGGCCGCCTTCTCCTCGGACATGACCACGACCGCGCACGCGCCGTCGGAGATCTGCGAGGCGGACCCCGCCGTGATGGTGCCGTCGCGGTCGAACGCCGGCCGCAGCTTCGCCAGGGACTCCGCCGTGGTGTCGGCGCGCACGCCCTCGTCCTCGGCGAAGACCACCGGGGCGCCCCTGCGGGAGGGGATCTCCACCGGGACGATCTCCTCGGCCAGCTTCCCCGCGGCGATGGCCGCGGCGGCGCGCTGGTGCGAACGGGCCGAGAAGGCGTCCTGGGCCTCGCGGGTGATGCCCTGCTTCTGGCTGTGCCGCTCGGTCGCCTCCCCCATCGAGCAGGCCTCGAAGGCGTCGGTGAGGCCGTCATAGGCCATGTGGTCGAGGACCTCGATCGAGCCGTACTTGTAGCCCGACCGCGACTTCGGCAGCAGGTGCGGGGCCTGGGTCATCGACTCCATGCCGCCCGCGACCACGATCTCCACCTCGCCGGCCCGGATGAGCTGGTCGGCGAGGGCGATCGCGTCGAGCCCGGACAGGCAGACCTTGTTGATCGTCAGTGACGGGACGCCCATCGGGATCCCGCCCTTGACGGCGGCCTGCCGCGACGGGATCTGGCCCGCACCGGCCTGGAGCACCTGGCCGAGGATCACGTAGTCGACCTGCTCACCGGAGACCCCGGCACGCTCGAGAGCGGCCTTGATCGCGAGACCGCCGAGGTCAGCGGCGGTAAAGTCCTTCAGGGAGCCCATGAGACGCCCGATGGGCGTACGGGCTCCGGCAACGATCACAGAAGACATAGAGGGGGCCTCCCAAGGCGCGGCTTCTTACGCCTGCAACGATACTCAGCGGCCCCTGACGCGAAATATGGAGGGTTTCCCCACATGTTGAGCCGTATCGATCACATCGGTATCGCCTGCCATGACCTCGACGCCACCGTCGAGTTCTACAAGAGCACCTACGGCTTCACCGACGTCCACTTCGAGGTCAACGAGGAGCAGGGCGTCCGGGAGGCCATGCTCAAGATCAACACGACCGGGGACGGCGGCGCGTCCTACATCCAGCTGATCACGCCCATCAGGGACGACTCCACTGTGGCGAAGTGGCTGGAGAAGAATGGCGAAGGCGTCCACCACATCGCCTTCGGCACCGACGGCGGAGACGTCCAGCAGCACGCCGACGCGATCGGAGCGAAGGGAGTTCGGGTGCTTTATCCCGAACCGCGGCGTGGCTCGATGGGCTCGCGCATCACGTTCCTGCATCCGAAGGACTGTCACGGAGTGTTGACGGAGCTCGTACAGAAAGCTCCCGTTGCCGAGTCGTAACCCCCAGACGGGGGTTTTGACCGTTACAAACAGGACATTTCGCCGCAGTGCCTCCGGTTGAGCCCCCATCGGGGCACCTGCGGGAGTACTCTGCTGTCTCCGGTAAGAGGTCTGGGCAGCAGCCAGGCGATCAACCGGTCTGAAACAAACCCAGAACCCCGGCCGCACTCGTCACATCCCAGGATTGAGCCTCAATGCAGTCCGACATCGACGCCCAGCTCAGCAACTTCTTCGAAGACAACGCCCCCAAAGAGTTCGACGTGGTGCTCCGCGGTTACGACCGCCACCAGGTCGACGAGCACATCAAGTCGCTCGACAACGAGGTGCGGCAGTCCCGGGAACAGGTTGGCGCCATGCAGCGCGAACTCTCGGACGCGCACCGGCAGCTCCAGGAGCAGGAGCGCCCGACCTACTCGGGCCTCGGCGCCCGCATCGAGCAGCTTCTCCGCCTCGCCGAAGAGCAGGCGACGGAGCTCGTAGGCGCGGCGCGTTCCGAGGCCAACGAGATCAAGGCCGCCGCCAAGGTGGACGCCGCGGAACTCCGCGCGACCGCCGAGAACGACGCCTCCGAGCTGCGCGCCACCGCGCAGCGCGAGGGCGACGACATGCGGAACACGGCCGAGCGCGAGGCCGAGGAGGTGCGCACCAGCGCCCGCCGCGAGGCCGACGAGCTGACCTCCACGACCGAGCGTGAGGTCGCCAAGCTCCGCGCCACCGCCGACCACGAGGTCGCCGAGAAGCGCGCTTCCGCCGAGCGGGAGATCGCCAAGCTCCGCACCACGACCGAGCGCGAGGTCGCCCAGCTGAGGGCGTCCACCAAGCGCGAGCGGGACGAGATCCTCACCACCGCGAAGCGCCAGGCCGACGAGATGCGGGCCCAGGCCCAGCGCATCCTCGAGGAGTCCGAGGCGCAGCGCGCCCAGGCCGAGGCCGAGTTCGAGATCCAGCTGGCCGCCCGCCGTGAAGAGGCGGACCGTCAGGACGCCGAACGTCACGCCGCCGCCCAGGCCGCCACGCAGAAGCTGGTCGCCGAGGCCGAGCAGCGGGCCGCCTCCGCCGAGCAGCGGGCCGCCAAGGCCACGCAGCAGGCCGAGCAGACCCGCCGCGAGGCCGACAGCCACGCCAAGCAGCTGATGGCGAACGCGCGCAAGAACTCCGACAATGTGATCGCCGAGGCGAAGTCGCAGGCCGAGCAGCTGCTCGCCGAGACCAAGGCCGAGGCCGAGCGCATCCGGACCGCCGCGCAGCGCCAGGTGGACGAGCTCACGCGCCAGCGCGACTCGATCACCAGCCACCTCAACCAGCTGCGTCAGCTCATCGGTGGCGTCGCCCCGGTCATGGGCGCCCCGGAGGCCATCCAGGCCGCCGAGCCCGCCCCGGCCGTCGCCGCTCCCGAGCCGAAGGCCGCTCCGGCTCCCGCCGCCGCCGCGGCGAAGCCGGCCGGAGGCAAGCCCAAGCCGGGCTCCGAGGACGACGACTGGTGGCAGGAATAGCCCTCACCCGAGGGTCGTCCACAGATCGATCACGAGAAAGAGCCTGAGGCCGCGAACTGGCCTTAGGCTCTTTCTCGTCTGAGCAAAGGCAAGCAGTCCCCCGCCCCCCGTAGTGCAGGAGCAAGCGTGAAAGAGCAGAGCCCTCCCGCGGGCGACCAGGCGGAGGAGACCCAGCGGCCGTTCTCCCCGGCCGAGCGGCTGGAGGAACCGGTTCCCGCCGACGACGGACCCGGCGACCACGACACGAACGGCCCCGGCACAGGTGACCGCGGCACCGGCGATCACGGGACCGGCGGGCCGCTCGTCCCCGCTCAGGCCGGTGCAGGGACGGCCACGGTGACCGACCCGGCCGACGACATCGACGTCCGGCGGCGGGAGGCCGGGGTCACCGACCTGCTGCCGTTCGGCAAGCCCGGGCAGCCGCTCGGCCGGTTCCACCCCTTCTCCATCGGGTTCACCGGCGCCCTCGGCGTGATCGTCGCCTGGCTGCTGGTCCAGGCCGTCATCAGCGTCAAGAGCGTCCTGGTGCTGATCGTCATCGCGCTGTTCCTCGCGGTCGGGCTGAACCCCGGCGTCGAGCGGCTGGTGCGGATGGGGCTGACCAGGGGCCGGGCCGTCGCGGTGGTGTTCCTGCTGGTCGTGGCGTTCTTCGCCGGGGTCGGCTGGGTGCTGGTGCCGCCGCTGGTCAACGAGATCTCCAAGTTCGCGGAGCACGTGCCGGGCTACATCACCCAGCTCCAGGAGAACCCGAAGATCCGCGAGTGGGACACCAAGTACCGCCTGCTGGAGAAGGCCCAGGATCAGCTCGCCCAGTCGAACTTCCAGAAGAACGTCGCCAACTGGGCGCTGGACGTCAGCAAGGGCACCCTGTCGGCGATCTTCAACACGCTGACGGTGCTGATCCTCACGCTGTACTTCCTGTCGGCCCTGCCCCAGATGAAGACCTTCTTCTACCGGCTCACCCCCCGCACCCGGCGGGCGCGCGTCGCCCTGCTCGGTGACGAGATCCTCGACCGGATCGGCGGCTACGTCGCCGGCAACTTCATCATCTCGATCATCGCGGGCGTCACGACCTACATCTTCCTGACGATCACCGGGGTTCCCTACGCGGCGGCCCTGGCGCTGATCGTCGCGGTGACCGACCTGATCCCGCTGATCGGCGCGACCATCGGCGCGGTCATCGTGTCGATCATCGGGTTCCTGACCGGGCTCCCCGAGGGCATCGCCTGCGTGATCTTCTTCACGATCTACCAGCAGGTCGAGAACTACATCGTCGCCCCGCGCGTGATGAAGCGCTCGGTGGACGTCCAGCCCGCCGTGACCGTCATCGCCGCCCTCATCGGGGCCAGCCTGATGGGCGTGGTCGGCGCCCTGCTGGCCATCCCGGTGGCGGCCGCGATCTCCCTGATCGTCCGCGAGGTCATCCACCCGCGCCAGGACACGCTTTAGCGCTTCGCCGACCGGGTCGGTGGTCCGGCCCGGTCAGGTCGTGCGGGCGATGGCGTTGACGAACTCGGTGACGGCCTGGTTGAACAGGTCGGGCTGCTCCAGCGACGACAGGTGGCCCGCGCGCGGGATCACCAGCAGCTCGGCGTTGGGGAGGGCCTCGACCATGGCGGTGGCGTCGGCCTCGGTGGCGATGGTGTCCTCGGCGCCGACGATCACCAGCGCGGGGACCTTGGTCTCCCGCAGGGTGGCGAGGGAGTCGGGCCTGGCCGCCATGGCCCGCTGCGCCCAGGCCGCGGCCTTGGCGGGGGTCGCCTGGACCAGCCCCCTGACCCGGCCGTAGATCAGGGCGCGCTGCCGCAGCGTGGTCGGCCCGACCAGCTTCGGCAGCAGCTCCTCCGCGAGGACGGCCACGGTGTTCTCCGCGCTCAGCCGCTCGGCGATCCGCAGCCGGTTGGCCCGCGCCTCGTCGGGGTCGGCCGTCGCCTTGGTGTCGGCGAGGATCAGGCCCCGCACCCGTTCCGGATGGCGCCGGCACAGGGCCATCGCCACATAGCCGCCCATCGACAGGCCGCCGATCACCGCCTTGGCGATGCCCTTCTGCCGGAGCAGGTTCGCGACGTCGTCGGCCATGGCCTCGATCGACGGCTCGTCGCCGCCGAGCACCGACCCCCCGAATCCCCGCAGGTCGGGCGTGATCACGCGGAATCTCGGCGCCAGCTGTTCCCGTTGCGTCAGCCACATGGACGACGACAGCGGAAACGCGTGCAGCAGTACCAACGGCGTGCCTTCCCCGACGTCACGCGCGTACAACTGCATCAGAGCAACCCCCTCAGGCCCCTGCAAAAGCGGTCAATGGAGACTTCTGTACCCGTTTCGCAACGCCTGCCCCGCCCGCTGGCCGTGATCGGACGCCAGGTTTAACCGATTCAATCCGGCGGCGCGGACCGGCCTCAGCGGCGGGGGCCGCGGCGGAGGCGGGCGTTCCAGCAGGGGCGGTGCCAGTGGCGGCGGAAGTCCTCCCCACCGCGGTCGGCGGGCCAGGCGACGAGGTGGGCCGTGCCCGGCGGGATCGTCTGGTCGCAGCCGGGGCAGCGATAGGTCTTGACCGCGGCGGAGGCGAGGATCGTGCGGACGTGCCAGTCACCGTCCGTGGCCTGCTCGGTGCCCTGGACCCCGTAGGACCAGGCGCCGCCGACGGCCTTGCCGCCGTCGCCGTCGCGTCTGTTCTTCCGGGGACTCACCGTTACAGGATATTTCGATCTTGGCGGGCCCGGGCCTGTCTCCCCTCCCGTGCCCGGACGGTCAGAGACGGGCCAGGGCGGCCATCGGCCCCTCGGGGAAGCCGCAGCCGAGCGTCATGGCGGCGTCGGCGTCGGCCCCGGTGCAGTACCCGGCCGCGACCATCTCCCTGGCGTCGTTGAGGTAGGGCAGGTAGAGGGCGTCGGAGATCTCGGTGGAGGCGGTGCCGGCCCGCGGGTCCACGACGGCGCCCGAGCCGATCCCCTCGTAGGTGTAGAAGCCGCGGCCGCTCTTGCGGCCGAGCGCGCCCTCGGCGACGAGGTCGCGCAGCAGGCCCGCCGGGGCGTGCCGGGGGTCGCCGGAGTCGGCGTGGACGGCTTCCAGGACCTCCAGGCAGGTGTCGAGGCCGATGAGGTCCATCAGGGTGAGCGGGCCCATGGGCAGGCCGATCGCGGTCATCGAGGCGTCGATGTCGGCCGCGGTCCTGCCCTGTTCCAGGAGGTGGGCGGCGGGGCCGAGGTAGCCGAACAGCAGCCGGTTGGCGACGAATCCGGCCCGGTCGCCGATGGTCACCGGGGTCTTGCCGAGGGAGCGGACCAGCTCGGTGACGGCGTCCACGAAGTCCTTGCGGGACCGCTCGGTGAAGATCACCTCGACCAGCCTCATGACCGGGGCCGGGTTGAAGAAGTGCACGCCGACGATGGCGTCGGGCCGGGTCGTCGTCGCCGCGATCTTCGTGACCGACAGGGAGGAGGTGTTGGTCGCCAGGACGGCGTCCGGGCCGCAGACCTTGTCGAGCTCGGCGAAGACCCTGCCCTTGAGGTCGAGGCGCTCCGGGACGGCCTCGATGACCAGGCCGCAGTCCGCCAGGTCGGCGAAGTCCGTCGAGAACAGGATCCGGCCCAGGATCTCGGCCTGTCCCTCCTCGGTCAGCTTCCCGCGCTTGACCGCCCGGCCCGTCGAGGACGCGACGTTCGCGCGCCCGCGGGCCAGCGCCTCGTCGTCGATCTCGATCCCGACGGTGGCGATCCCGCCGCGGGCCAGCACCTCGGCGATCCCCGCGCCCATGGTGCCGAGCCCGACCACGCCGACCTTCTCGAAGCTCACAGCGCCACCCTCCATCCAGGTTCCGTACGGGTGAAGTCTGGCAGACGCCCTGATCGGGCAGTTAGCGGCCATGCGCTTTGGAATCTTCCTGCCGTCCGGCCAGTGGCCGGAGCACTCCCCCGCCGACGCCCTCGACCGGACGATCGCGGCCGCCGTCGCCGCCGAGGAGGCCGGATTCGACGACGTCTGGCTGGCCGAGCACCACTTCATGTCCTACGGCGTGTGCCCGTCGGCGACCGTCCTGGCGGGGTTCCTTCTCGGCGCGACGTCGCGGATCACGGTCGGCACGGCGGTGGCGACGCTCTCCACCCGCCACCCCGTGGCGCTGGCCGAGGAGGCCGCCCTGCTGTCCGTCGCCTCGGGCGGGCGGTTCGCCCTGGGCGTGGGGCGCGGCGGCCCCTGGATCGATCTGGAGGTCTTCGGAACGGGTCTCGCCCGCTTCGAGGAGGCCTTCCCCGAATCCCTCGATCTGCTGCTGGCCTGCCTGTCCGGGGAGACGGTCCGGGGGCGGGGGCCGGTGTTCGCCTTCCCCGAGGTGCCGTTCGTGCCGCGGCCCCGGACGGCTCCCGGCGTCCATGTGGCCTGCACGAGCCCCGCCACCGAGGCGCTCGCCGCCGCGCGGGGCCTGCCCATGCTGCTGGGCCTGCACCAGAGCGACCCGGAGAAGGCCGAGGCCGTCGCCAGGTACGGGTCCCCGGCCCCGCACATCTCGGCGAACCTGGCCCAGGTCGCCGAAAGCCGGGTCGCCGCCGAGGCGCTGCTGGCCGAGGCGCTGCCCCGCTGGCTCGGGCCCGGGCTCGCCGGCCACCGGGCCATTGACGGCCGGCCGCGCCCGCCGCGTGATCCGCACGCCTACGCCGCCGGGCTGGTCGCGCGCGGGGCCGTCGGCACCCCCGCGCAGTGCGCGGCCGTGCTCCGCGCCACGCGGGAGACGACGGGGATCGGCCATCAGATCCTGCTGGCCGACGCGGCCGGGACACCGGAGGCCGCCCTGGAGAACATCGCCCGGCTGGGCGCGGAGGTGCTGCCGCTCGTCCGGGACTGACCGGCAGCGGCTCCGGTGTCCGAGAATGGGGACGTGGGCGGGAACGAGGCGGGGCTGGCACGGACGCTCTCCTTCGTGGTGCCCGCGGGCTTCGGCCTCGTGTACGTCCTCTCGGCGCTGACGCGCGACGTGCCGGCCTGGAGCAGGATCGCGGGGGCGCTGCTGGTGACCGGGGCGTTCGGGGCGCTGCTGGCCTGGATCAGACGGCCGGACGGGCGGCTGCTCACCGTCCAGGCGGTGCTCACCGGGGTCGTGGTCCTCGGGTTCGAGGCCCCGGTCGGGATGATCGGGGTGCTCTGCGGCGCGCTGGCGCTGGCCTCCGTCTGGCCGGGCGTGGCGGCGGCGTTCTGCTGCGGGGTCGCGGTGGCGGCGGTCCGGGTGGGCGGGGTGCCGGGCGATGCGACGATCAACCTGCTGCTCGGGGCGATGGTCCTCTACGGGATGGTGTGGCTGGCCGAGGCCGTCGCCGAACGGGCGGCCGCGCGGGCCGAGCTGGCCATGGCGGCGGTCGAGCGGGAGCGGCTGCGGATCGCCGAGGAGCTGAACGAACGGATCGGCGCCGCCCTGACCGGGATCGCCGCCGGGTTCCGTGAGCTGGCGGCCACCGGCACCGACACCGCCGGGATGAGGGAGGTGCTGGGGACGGCCCGCGCCTGCCTGGCCGAGGCCCGGGCGGTCGCCGCCGACTTCCGGAGCCTGTCGCTGGCCCCCGAGATGGCCACGGCGCGGGCGCTGCTCGGATCGGCCGGGATCGCGGTCGAGGTGCGGGCCGGGCACGCCGAACCGCTGGGGGCGGCCGGGGGCGTCCTCGCCGAGGTCCTGCGGCGCGGTGTCGGCGAGGTCGTGCGCGCCGGCTCCGCGGGGCGCTGCGAGATCAGCACCGGGGAACGGGACGGCCTGGTCGTCCTGCGGATCGCCAACGACGGCGCCGCCACCGCCGACCTGGGCGCGGCCGGTCTGGCCGAGGTCGCGGCGCGGACGGACGGGGCGGGCGGGAGCTTCACGAGCGGGCTGCGGTCCGACGGATGGTTCGTGATCGAGGCGGCGGTGCGGGCCCCCGGCCGGGACCGTCCGGCGCCGCCGCGGCCCGCGCGGATCGCCGCCCTGCTCCTCGCGGTGCTGCTGGGCGGGTTCCTGGTCAAGGGCATGCTGCCGGTGCCGTGGGGCGCGGAGTTCGTGGCCGTCGCCGTCTGCCTGGGCGCGGTGGGGGCGCTGCAGCTGCGCTGGCGGAGCGCCGCGCGCCCGGCGCGCTGGCCGGTGCTGCTGGCGGCGCAGGCGGTGCTCAGTTACGTGCCCGCGATCTGGTTCGGTTCCGTCTGGCTGGGGGTTCCGAGCTTCCTGGCCGGGACGCTCCTCATCGCGTTCGGGCGGCCGTTCGTGGTGCTGCCACCGGTGATGGCCTCCGTGGCCGCGATGGGGATCGCACTGGGCGAGCCGGCGGCGGTCGTGGTCAACTACACGGCGAGCACCCTGCTGACCGGGCTGATCGTGTACGCGTTCGTGCGGCTGGCGCAGCTCGTCACGGAGTCCCAGGCGGCCGGGGCGGAGCTGGCCCGCGCGGCGACCGTGCGTGAGCGGCTGCGGGCGGCGCGGGACCTGCACGACCTGCTCGGGCACTCGCTGGCGGCGATCCTGCTGAAGGGCGAGCTCGCGGTGCGGCTGCCCGGCGAGCGGGCTCGGGCGGAGTTGGCGGAGGCCGCCGGGCTGGCCGAGCGGGCGGGCGCGGAGCTGCACGCCTCGGGCGTCATGGGGCTCGGCGAGGAGCTGGCCTCGGCGCGGTCGGTGCTCGCCGCGGCCGGGGTGGAACTCGACGTCGACGCCGCGCACGCGTTCGACGGCGAGGCCTCGGCCGTGCTCGGGATCGTGGTGCGGGAGGCCGTCACGAACATCCTGCGGCACAGCACCGCCACCCGCTGCGTGATCACGACCTCTCCCGGCGGGCTGAGCGTGGCCAACGACGGCGCCGGCCCCTCGGACCGTCCGCCGGGCTCGGGGCTCGGGAACCTGACCACGCGCCTCGCCGAGCTCGACGGCACCCTCGCCGTGCGGCGCGACGGCCGGCGCTTCACGATCACAGCCAGCCTGCCTCCCGGGCGATCCGCACCGCGTCGGGACGTCCCCGCGCGTTGAGCTTGGCGATGATCGACGTGAGATTGTTGCGGACCGTCCCCGGCGAGAGGAACAGCCGCTCGGCGATCTCCGGTGCCTCCGCGCCCCCGGCCGTGAGCCGCAGGACGTCGAGCTCGCGCGGGGTCAGCGGATTGTCGGCCAGATCCCACGCCGCGGCCGCCAGCGACGGGTCCACGACGCGCCCGCCCGCCGCGACGGTCCTGATCGCGGCGGCCAGCTCGTCCGGCGGAACGGTCTTCAGCAGGAAGCCCGTCACCCTGGCCTCCATCGCCCTGCGGAGCTGACCCGGACGCCCGTCTCCGGTGAGCATCAGCACCCGGCAGCCGGGCAGCCGCTCGCGGAGCTCGGCCGCGGCGGCCAGGCCGTCCCTGACGGGCATGTCGATGTCGAGGACCGCGACGTCCGGCAGCGCGACG
Organism: Actinocorallia longicatena; assembly: GCF_039534125.1. Lineage (NCBI taxonomy): Bacteria > Bacillati > Actinomycetota > Actinomycetes > Streptosporangiales > Thermomonosporaceae > Actinocorallia > Actinocorallia longicatena. Next base: position 35,322 of record NZ_BAAAUV010000024.1, read on the forward strand.
AGGGCGGCCGGCAGCACGTCCGCGCCGGTCGCGACCTGGGCGACGACCGTCAGGTCGGGCTCCAGGTCGAGCAGGGCGGCCAGCGCGGCCCGGACGACGTGCTGGTCCTCGGCCAGCAGCACCTTGATCACAGCGCCCATCCAACCGTGAAAATGTCACGCCCGGCCGATGACGGCGTCCCTGTCGGAGGGATCCGCAGGTCAGCAGCATGGAAGCCATGGAAGACGTGGTGGAGATGACAGCGGTCAGCAAGGTCTACGGGAAGGGCGGCAGCGCGGTGGCGGCCCTGCGCGAGGTGAGCGTCGGGCTGCCGCGCGGCGTGTTCACGGCGGTGATGGGGCCCTCGGGGTCGGGGAAGAGCACGTTCCTCCAGTGCGCGGCGGGGCTCGACCGGCCCTCGTCGGGGCGGGTCACGCTCGCGGGCACCGACCTGACCCGGCTCGGCGAGACGAAGCTGACCGAGCTGCGCCGGACGAGGCTCGGGTTCGTGTTCCAGAGCTTCAACCTGGTCGCCTCGCTGACCGTCGCGCAGAACATCACCCTGCCGCTGCGGCTGGCGGGGGTGCGGCCCGACCGGGCGTGGCTGGCCGAGATCGTCGCCAGGACCGGGCTCGGTGACCGGCTCGGGCACCGTCCCGCGGAGCTGTCCGGCGGGCAGCGGCAGCGCGTGGCGGTGGCCAGGGCGCTGGTCTCCCGGCCGGAGGTCGTGTTCGCCGACGAGCCGACCGGGGCGCTCGACACCGTCACCGCCCGGCAGGTCCTCACCCTGCTCCGCGAGGCCGCCGACGCCCTCGGCCAGACCGTCGTCATGGTCACCCACGACCCCGTCGCCGCGGCCTTCGCCGACCGGGTCCTGTTCCTGGCCGACGGCCGCGTCGCCGGCACGCTCGACTCCCCCGGCGCGGACTCCGTCGCCGCCCGCATGACCCGCCTCGGCGCCTGGAGCGTGGCCTGATGCTGTTCCTCGTCGTCGCCTCGCTCAGGGAGCGCAAGGCCGCCTTCGCCGGGGCCTTCCTCGCCCTGTTCTGCGCCGCCGCGCTCGTCTCGGCCGGCGGGACGCTGCTGCAGACCGGGTTGCGCGGGTCTATCGCCCCCGAGCGGTACGCGGGGACGCCCGTCGTCGTCTCCGGCGACCAGAACGTCCACGCGACCAAGAAGAAGGGCAAGCGGAAGGCGAAGCCGATCGCCGAGCGCGCCTGGATCCCCGCCGATCTGGCCGGGCGGATCCGCGCGCTGCCCGGGGTCGCGAAGGCCGTCCCCGAGGTGACCTTCCCGGTGACCGTCGGCGGAGCGCCCGGCTGGGGCCACGGCTGGGGCTCGGCGGAACTGACGCCCTTCACCCTGGCGAGCGGCCGCCCGCCGCGCGGCGGGCACGAGGCCGTCGTGGACGCCGCCCACGCCGGGGCCGAGGTCCGGGCGGGCGGCCGGACCTACGAGGTCGTCGGGGTGACCACCCGGAACGCCCGCCACCAGGCGACCGTGTTCTTCGCCGACGAGGAGGCCCACAGGCTCGCCGGGCGGCCGGGACTGGTCTCCGCGATCGGGGTCTGGCCCCGGATCGACGTGTCGGCCGCGCTCGCCGGGACGACCGCCCTCGCCTCGGCCGGGGACGCCCGCGGCAGGGTCGAGTTCCCCGCGGCGGAGCGGTCCCGGGTCAAGCTGATCAGCCTCGGCGGGGCGATCTGCGGCACCTCGCTGCTCGTGGCGGTCCTGGTCGTCTCCGGGACGATCGCGCTCTCCCTCCAGCAGCGTCAGCGCGAACTGGCCCTGCTGCGGGCGGTCGCGGCCACGCCCCGCCAGCTCCGCAGGATGATCGGCCGGGAGGCGCTGGCCGTCGGGGTCTGCGCCGCCTCGCTGGGCGCGGCGGCGGGGCCGCTTCCGGCCGCGTGGATGCGGACCCGGTTCGTCGCCCTCGGCGCCGTGCCCGAGAACCTCCACCTCGTCTCCGGCCCGTTCCCGGTGCTCGCCGCGATCGGCGCGACCGTCGTGGCCGGATGGGCGTCGGCGCGGCTCTCCGCCCGCCGGATCGCCCGGATCCGGCCCGTCGAGGCGCTCGGCGAGGCCGGGCTCGCCCAGCGGACGGGCCCGGGACGCGTCGTCGTCGGCGTCCTGGTCCTGGCCGGTTCCGTGGTCCTGACGATCGTGCTGTCCGGGCTGAGCACCGAGGCGGCCGCGAGCCCGGTCGTGGTGCTGACCGCCCTGCTGTGGACGATCGCGGTGGCGCTGCTCGGGCCGCCGCTCACCCGCGCCGCCCTGGCCGTGCTCACCCTGCCGCTGCGGGCGTCCCGCGCCGGCGGGTTCCTCGCGGCGGCCAACCTGCGCTTCGCCTCCGCCCGGATGGCCTCGGTGGTGACGCCGCTCTGCCTGCTGGTGGCCCTGACCTCGACGATCCTGTTCAGCCGGACCACGATGGAACGGGCGACGACCGCCGAACGCGACGCGGGGACCGTCGCCGCTCACACGGTGGGACCGCGGGTCCCCGCCGAGGCCGCGCGGGCCCTGCGGGAGGTGCCGGGCGTCACCGAGGTCACGGAGGTCGTGCGCACGACCGTCCGGATCGGCCTGGACAAGCGGTCCGCCCAGGGCGTCACGGCCGGGGCCGGGACCCTCGACCTCGGCGTCACCGCGGGCGATCTCGGCGCGCTCTCCCCCGGGACCGTCGCGGTCGGCGAGGGCCTGGGGAGGCGGGTCGGCGACACCCTGTCCCTCACCCTCGGGGACGGCACCCCCGTCAGGGTGAAGGTCGTCGCGGTCTACGCCCGCACCCTGGCCTTCGGCGACCTGACCTTCGACCACGCCCTGCTGGCCGCCCATGTCGACGACCCGCGCGGGACGGTCCTCATCGCGGGCACGGCCTCCCCCGCCGCGCTCACCGCGGCCCTGCGCCCGTACGGCCTGCGCCTGGGCTCCGGGCCCGGGGAGCGGGCGGCCGGTCCCGACGCAGAGGCCGGCCTGGTGGCGATGGGCCTCGTCATCGGCTTCGCGCTGATCGCCGCCGTCAACACCCTCGCGATGGCGACCTCCGAACGTTCCCGGGAGTTCGCCCTGCTCCGCCTCGCCGGCGCCACCCGCCGCCAGATCCTGGGGATGCTCACGCTGGAGACCGCGCTGGTCGCCCTGCTGGCCACCGCCGCCGGTACCGCCATCGCCCTCGTGACGCTCACCGCCTACGCCCACGGGATGACCGGCGGACCGCCCCGTCCTTCGACGGGCGTCCATCTGGGTCTCGTCGCCGCCACCGCCGCGGTCGCCGTCGCCGCGACCCTGCTGCCCGCCCGGCTCGCGCTGCGCCGTCCGGCCCTGTGACGGACGGAGAGGGCCGCCCCGTGGGGACGGCCCTCTCCAGATGATCCGGTGTTAGCAGTCGCGCAGGTGCGGCGACTGGTTGAGGATCTGCTCGCGAGCGGTGATGAAGCGCCGGTAGGTCGGGCCGTCGGCCAGCTTCGAGGGGAAGACCGCGACCCGGTGGCAGTTCTGGAAGGCGAGCTTCACGCCGAAGTAGCGTTCGATGCTGCCCCGCATCGCGTCGCTCGCCAGGACCCGGAGAAGCTGCCCTCTCGCCTGTTCGTCCGGGGGTGGGGTGTTGTTGTCGGCGAACTCACCGCCCGCGACCTCCAGGTCGGCGACCAGGCCGCTGATCAGCTCCCAGGCGTACGGGAGGGACGTGCGGATGCACTCCACGAACTCCGCATCGTCGATCTCGCCCTGCTGGGCCTGCTCGAGGAGCTGTTGGGACACGTCCAGAGACATACGTGTGGCTTCCTTCCGCCGGATGGACCACCAGTGACGCTAATCACCTTTTCGGGTGACGTCCAGAGCGACGTCCGACGGAAGTCTCACGTTGCCTTACCTCGAGGAGATATTTCTCTTACTTCTTCCGGCCGTGCAGGAACTGCATCAGCTTGATGATCTGGTCGATCTCCTTCTGCGTGCGCGTGAAGGTCGTCGTGTCGAGCGCCGACTTGAAGCGCTGCCGGGTGATGGCCTTCGGGCGGGCGAACTCGCGCAGGCCGTCCGCGCCGTGGATGCGGCCGAAGCCCGACTCACCGACGCCGCCGAACGGCAGCGCGGGGATCAGGGCGAACGCGATCGCGGCGTTGATGGAGGTCATTCCGCTGCGCAGCCGCCTGGCCACGTCGAGCGCGGTCTTGCTGGAGCTCGTGAACACCGTGCTCGCGAGGCCGTACTCGGTGGCGTTGGCCTTGGCGACGGCCTCGTCCAGGCTCTTCACCTTCGTGACGGTGACCGTCGGGCCGAAGGTCTCCTCGCAGATCGCCGAGGCGGTGTCGGGGACGTCGACCAGCACGACCGGGTCGACGAACGGGCGGCGGACCGACTCGGCGCCGCCGACCACGGCACGGCCACCGGCGGCCAGCGCGTCGGTGATGTGCCGCTCGATGATGTCGAGCTGGCCCGGCATCGTGATCGGGCCGAAGGAGGTCCCGTCGGTCTCGTAACCGGCCTTGAGCTGCTCGGCGCGGGCGCTGAGCTTGCCGAGGAACTCCTCGTAGACGCTCTCGACCACGTAGATCCGCTCGACGCCCACGCAGGTCTGGCCCGCGTTCGACATCGCGCCCCACAGCGCCGACTTGGCCGCCTCCTCGAGGTCGGCGTCGGCGGCGATGATGAAGGCGTCCTTGCCGCCGCACTCGGCGACGATCGGGGTCAGCGTCTCGGCGCAGGCCGCCATGACCTTCTTCGCGGTCGGGCCCGAGCCGGTGAAGGCGATCTTGTTGACGCCCGCGCGGGTCAGCGCGCCGCCCGTCGCGCCGAAGCCCGTGACGACCTGGAAGACCGGCCGCTCGGGCACGACCTCGGCGAACAGCTCCGCCAGCAGCACCCCGACGCCCGGCGTGTGCTCGGACGGCTTGAACACGACCGCGTTGCCCGCGGCCAGCGAGAACGCCAGCGAGCCCATCGGGGTGTAGATCGGGTAGTTCCAGGGGCCGATCACGCCCACCACGCCGAGCGGGTGGTACTCCAGGATCGCCTTCTGGTTGATCGAGAGCGCGCCGGGGAAGACGCTGCGCGGCCCCAGGGTCTTCTGGGCGTTCTTGGCCGCCCAGTCCAGGAGGTTGATCGCGCCGACGGCCTCGAAGACGGCGTCGCCGATCGGCTTGCCGGTCTCCTCGTGGATGACCTGCGAGATCCGGTTGAGGTTCCGGGCCAGCGCGCCCTTGAACCGCAGCAGGCGGTTCTTGCGCTCCTTCCACCCGAGCCCGGCCCACCACCGCGCGGCGGCCTGGGCGCGCTCGACGGTCTCGAAGACCGTCTTCTCGTCGTGGATCGGGTGCGTGCCGACGACGGCGCCGGTGGCCGGGTTGAGGGACTCGAACGTCCCAGCTTCGGTCGTGACCGACATAACGGGACCTCCCGGATGAAGGGGGCGGGTATGGTCCCGTCAGTAAATCACCACTTACTGGTGAGGGGCTACATCTGCTTCCAGAACATGAACAGCCTGTGCCCGAGGGCCGACAGGCCGTCGTTGATCCCGAACCAGCCGGTGAAGTGGTAGACGAGCTTGAAGAACTGCTCGTTGATCGCCGGGATCCACAGCAGGGCGATCAGGCCGAGGAAGATGTAGCCGCCCAGCGGGGCCACCTTCCTGACGAGTTCGCGCGGCAGGTAGGGCTCCCAGATGCCGAAACCGTCCAGTCCCGGAACCGGCAGCAGGTTCAGCACGGCGGCCGTCACCTGGAGGAAGCCCAGGAAGGCCAGGCCCGCCCAGAAGAGCTGGTGGCCGCTCTGGATGAACGCGAAGACCGACATGCCCGGGCCGACCGTCATCAGGGCGATGCCGATGACCCCGGCGAAGATCAGGTTCATGATCGGTCCGGCCGCCGAGACGAGGCTGTGCCGCCACTTGCCCGAGATGGCGCCGCGGTCGATCCAGACCGCGCCACCGGGCAGGCCGATGCCGCCGATGAGCAGGAACAGGACCGGCAGCACCAGGCTGAGCGTCAGGTCGGCGTACTTGCGCGGATCGAGCGTCAGATAGCCGCTGGAGGAGATCGACCGGTCGCCGAACCGGTGCGCCAGCAGCGCGTGCCCGAACTCGTGCAGGCACAGCGACACGATCCAGCCGCACACCACGAAGGCGAAGACGGACATCCGGGCGCCACTGGTGGCGGTCCCCTCGAAGCGCCAGGCGATCAGCCCGAAGATGATCGTCAGCGCGACGATGGCGATGAAAATCGGGCTGATGCGCTGGTTCGCGCGGCTTTCGACTGCTCCCACAGAAGCGACGTTACCGCGTAAGTGTCAGCTCGGGATCAGAGCGGGAACCACATGGAGCCGCAGAAACCGTCGCGTCTCGGCCTCGGGGCGGTCAAGCGGCGACAGACTGAGCGAGGCGATCATGCGGAACAGCAGCTCGACGACGCCGGCGACGTCCAGATCGGCCCGGACGAGCCCGGCCTCCCGCGCCAGGTCGAAATAGGGCTCCACCCGCGAGGCGCACAGATCGAGGACGCGCTGCGAGGCCTGGTTGACCACGGCCTGGGTGTGACCGACGGCCTCCGGCACGAGCAGCGCGGCGATCCTCGGCTCACCCTGCACGAAGGCGACCGCGGCCATGATCCCGTCGACGACGGCCTCGCCGCCGTCCAGCCCCTCGGCGCCGGGCGTCCCCCCGTCCGCGGGGCCGCCGATCAGGCTGGCCAGACGGTCGGCGAGGGAGTCGAGGAACCGCTCCACGTCGCGCAGGAAGACGGCGAGGATCAGCTCGTCCCTGCCGCCGGCGAAGTTGCGGTAGAGCGTGGCCCGCGACATCCCCGCGGCCTGCGCGACGTCCTCGACGGTCGTCTTGGCGACCCCGAAACGGGTGAAGCACTCCTCGGCGGCGTCGACGATCCGGTCATGACTGGACACGGGGGCCAGCCTAGGGCCTGACCCGAGTGAGACAAAACTTGCGAGGTGTCTCATCGGTGTGTAAGCATGCGCTTATGAACCCGAGAACGGCGATCGACGACGCGTACTGGGCGATGCTGGCCGCCGCCCACCTTCCCGGCGAGCAGTACACCGAGCCCGTCGGCGACCCCGGCCTGTTCGGCCCCGGCTCCCCGATCTGGTACGTCCACGGCGACGTCTCCGGCGTCCTCGGCGGGGTTTCCGGGCTGCTGCTCGGCGCCCTCAACGAGCCCGTCACCCACGGCACGAACCAGCACTCGAACTACCTCCAGGACCCGATCAAGAGACTGGGCTTCACCTCGAGCTTCGTCATGGGCGTCACCTACGGCTCGACCCCCGTCGCGGAGAAGCTGACCGGCACCATCCGGGCCATGCACAAGCGCGTCCACGGCACGATGCCCGACGGCCGCCCCTACAGCGCGACCAGCTCCGACGACATCATCTGGACGGGCGTCACCCAGGCCTACTCGGCGGCCCGCGCCCATGTCCGCTACCACCCGAAGCCGCTGGGCGGCAGCGACCTCGACCAGTACTTCGCCGAGTACGCGGTGATCTCCGAGAAGCTCGGCGCGACGGGTGTCCCCAAGTCCCGGGCGGACGTCGAGGACTACTTCGCGATGATGCGGCCGCGGCTGACCGTCAGCGAGGAGACCCTCGAGGTCATCAAGTTCCTGCGCGGCCCCGTCGGCGGCGACGCCGCGACCCGGATCAGCAGCAAGGTCCTCAGCCGGGTCGCCACCGATCTGCTCCCCGACTTCGCCAAGAACCTCCTCGGCTTCCGGCCGCGCCTGCCCACCACCCCGCTGGCCGCCCGCGCCGCGGGCCACGTCTTCACCCGCACCCTGCGCTACGGGGTGGTCTGGCGCCCGATCAAGGAGGCCCACGACCGGGTCGGGACGCCCTACACGCCCGTCTAGAAGAGGGTGCCGTCGAGCTCGATGCCGCGCAGGGCGTTGTAGTCGAGGGTCAGGGTCTCGATGCCGCGGTCGTGGGCCAGGACCCTGGCCTGCGGCTTGATCTCCTGCGCCGCGAAGACCCCCTTGACCGGGGCCAGCAGCGGATCGCGGTTCAGCAGCTCCAGGTACCTGGTCAGCTGCTCCACCCCGTCGATCTCGCCGCGCCGCTTGATCTCGACCGCGACGGTCCCGCCGTCGGCGTCCTTGCAGAGGATGTCGACGGGCCCGATCGCGGTCGGGAACTCCCGCCGCACCAGCCGGTACCCCTCCCCGAGCGTCGTGATGTGCTCGGCGAGCAGCTCCTGGAGATGCGCCTCGACCCCGTCCTTCTGCAGGCCCGGGTCGGCCCCCAGCTCGTGCTTGTGGTCGTGCAGGATCTCGAAGATCGTCAGGATGAGCTGCTCCCCCGACTTCCCGTGCGTCACCGTCCACTTCGCGATCGCGTCGTGCTCGGTATACGCCTCCTCCCTGACGCTGCAGGGCGGATTCATCCAGTTCAACGGCTTGAACGCCCGGTCATCGGCATGAATCGACACCGACCCGTCGGCCTTCATCAGAACCAGCCGTGTAGCAAGCGGAAGATGGGCGGTCAACCGTCCGACATAGTCGACGGAGCACCGCGCGATGACGAGACGCACCCGCCCGAGGTTAGTGGAAACCCACCCCACCCACCCCCCGATCCCCCATCCGCCCCCCGGGTCAGGACGCGAAGAGCTCGTCGGTGGTGGTGACACGGAGAGCCCGGTGCAGCCAGACCTTGAGCTGCTCGGTGTCGGAACAGCCCATGATGCGGCTACGCGCCTCGTCGGAGATCTCCACCTCCCGGCCCTCGAGAACGATCAGAAGCGCCTCGACCTCGCCCTCGGCCTTGCCCTCGGCCTTGCCCTGGGCTTCGGCTTGCAGTCGGAGGGCGGACTTGAAGGGCTGGGTGCTGGTGCTCATGAGGGCCTTCCACAAGGTCAGCGCCGGGGACTTCTGCAGGCCGGCTTCGGTGTACTCGGCGAGTGTGATGGCTGTCGTGAGGGGCGTCGGGCATGGGTGGGAACTTACGGAGGGTCAGGGGGTTGTTGCGCCGGTTTTCGGGTCTTTCGTTGAAAGTGAACACAGGAATACATGGGGTGGCTGTGTCGGCCTGCGGGGGCGATCGGCGGGGGCTCGCGGAACGGGGACGCGTGAGAACGCCGGGGGGTGGCGGTTCGGGGTGGGGGTGGGCTTTTCGGGGTGTAGCGGGGGTTGGTGGGGCAGACTGGGGGCGTGGCTGATGTGATGATCCGCAAGGCGGTTCTCGGGGACGAGCAGGCGCTGGCCGATCTGGACTGGCGGACGTGGGCGCCGGACAACTCGATCGCGCCCAAGCCGGTGCGGGGGCCGCACTTCTTCGACCGGTTCCATCTGCCGGAGCATTTTCTGGTCGGGGAGCTCGACGGGCGGGTCGTCGGGTACCTGCGGCTGATCCAGCCGGTGCTGCAGCCGAGCGGGGATCATGTGCGGCAGATCCAGGGATTCGCGGTCGACGAGACGGCGCGGGGGCGGGGGATCGGCAGGCAGCTCCTCGAGGAGGCCTGCGAGGAGACACGACGGCAGGGGGCGTCCCGGCTGACGCTGCGGGTGCTGTCGGTCAACACCGCTGCCCGCCGGCTGTACGAGCAGGTCGGGTTCTCCGTCGAGGGCGTCCTGCGCGGGGAGTTCCTGATCGACGGTCGTTACGTCGACGACGTGATGATGGCCAGGACCGTCTAGGAACGGTCTACTGGGTCTCGCCGCCCGGCTTCCACAGGACGTCGTCGCCGTCGTTGGCGACGCGGCACAGGATGAACAGCAGGTCGGACAGGCGGTTCAGGTACTTGGCGGTGAGGCCGTTGACCGTCTCGCCGTGGGCCTCGATCGCCGTCCAGACGGTGCGTTCGGCGCGGCGGGCGACGGTCCGGGCGACGTGCAGGTAGGCGGCGCCGGGGGTGCCGCCCGGCAGGATGAAGCTCCGCAGCACCGGCAGGCCGGCGTTGTAGGAGTCGCACCAGGCCTCGAGGCGGTCGACGTAGGCCTCGGTGACGCGCAGCGGCTCGTACCCGAGGTCCGCGACGACCGGCGTGGACAGATCCGCCCCCACGTCGAACAGATCGTTCTGGATCCGCCGCAGCACGGCCGTCAGCGGCCCGGGCAGCCCGCCGAGCGTCACCACGACCCCGAGGGCCGCGTTGGCCTCCTCGACGTCGGCGTAGGCGGCCAGGCGCGGATCGGTCTTGGAGGTCCGCGACATGTCACCGAGACCGGTCGTCCCGTCGTCACCCGTCCGGGTGTAGATCTTCGACAGGACGACCGGGTTCTCGTCACGACTCATGCAGCCGAGCTTAGAGCCTGCCCGCCTTCACCTTTCCGCCGACCAGGGTGGCGGTGACCTTCAGGTCGCTGATCCTGGTGGTCCTGACCTCGCGGATGTTCCCGCTCAGGACGATCGCGTCGAAGCGCTTGCCGACCTCCAGGGAGCCGGTCTTCTTCTCCAGGCCGAGCAGGTAGGCGGTGTTCAGGGTGTGGATCCTGATCGCCTGGGAGAGGGTGATGCGCTCCTTGGCGTTCAGGGGGCCCGCGTAGTGCGCGTTCCCCTGGGTGTCCTCGGTGGTCCGGGTGACGGCCTTCTCGAGCTGTTCCATCGGGTTGAGGGAGTCGACGGGGAAGTCCGAGCCGTTGGCGATCCGGGCGCCCGCCTTGATTAGCGAGTTCCACGGGTACATGCGCTTCCACCGCTCGGTGCCGATGTAGGGCTTGAGCGACTCCATCGTGTAGGGGTCCTTCTCCGCCCACTGGACGGCCACCGACGGCGTCACGTTCAGCTTCCTGAACCGCTGGTAGTCGGCCGGGTCGACGAGCTGGGCGTGCGCGATGACGTGCCGCTGCCCGTGGTCGCCGTTCCGCTTCCTGGCGTAGGCGAAGGAGTCGAGCGCCTCCCGGACGGCCCCGTCGCCGATCGCGTGGACGTGGACCTGCCAGCGCGCCTTGTCGAGCGCCGCGACGACCCTGTTGAGGCGCTTCTGGGTGACCCTGACCGGGCCCTTGGTCTTCCCCGGCACCCACCTGCCCTTGGCGTTCCTCACCAGGTAGGGCTTGAGCAGCAGGGCGGTCTGGTTCGGGTACTCGATCACCCCGTCGGCGAAGATCTCGCCCACGGTCCTGATCGCGAAGTTCGGGCCCTCGTACTTCTTCCTGAGCGCCTTGATCTTCTTCAGGGTGCCGGGCAGATCCTCGTAGGCGGCGTTGGCGTCGAGGTTCAGCGAGCCGACGACCCGGCCGGGCAGCTCGTGCCGGTCGGCGAGGTACTTCCACGCCTGGAGGTCGGCCTCGGTCAGGAGCTGCGGCTGGTAGGCGGTGAGGCCGTAGGACGTCACGTACTTCAGGGTCGCGCGCAGGCCCTCGACCCGTTCCGCCAGCGGTGCCGGCGGGATCTTGCCGCGGACCAGGTCGATCGCCGTGTCCTCCTTGAGGTAGCCGGTCGGCTCGCCGGAGGCGTCCCGGACGATGACGCCGCCCCGCGGGTCCTTCGTGGCCTTGGTGATCCCGGCCAGCTCCAGGGCGCGGCTGTTGACCAGGGCGTTGTGGCCGTCGTCGGAGAACATGTAGATCGGGCGCCGGGTGCCGAGGGCGTCCAGGAGGGCCTTGGTCGGCACGGTCCCCGCGGGCTTCATGCCCGGCAGGTCCCAGTTGAGGACCGTCATCCAGTCGGCGTCGGTCTTGCCCGCGGCCTTGTCGGCGTCCAGGCACTCGCGCAGGAGGGCCTGGGTCTCGGGCACGGTCAGGAACCGGTACTCCAGGTCGCAGACGGGGAGCTTCGGCGTGAGGTGGAGGTGGCCGTCCTCGATGCCGGGCATGACCGTCCTGCCGCGCAGGTTCACGACCCTGGTCTTCTCGCCGACGTAGCGCCGCACGCCCGCGTCGGTGCCGACGTAGACGATCGTGCCCCTGCGGACCGCGACGGCCTTCGCCCGGCCGCCCTTCCCTGTCTCCACCGAGCCGTGCCGCAGGACGAGGTCGGCCTTCGCCACGGCGGCGGACGCGGGGACCGCGGGAACGCTCAGGCCCAGCGCAACGACGGCGCCGCCTGTGATGATTGTCCGGATTCGCATGGTTGCGAGAGTGATCGATTAATCCATTAACCACAATCGCCGCCAACTGCGGATAACACCAGTGAAATACCGTCTTCACAACGGATTCCGTAGACTGCGGCCGTGACGGTGACGATCTCCGAGGTGGCCAGGGCGGCCGAGGTGTCCACCGCGACCGTCTCCAACGCCCTCAACGGCACCGGGCGGCTCTCCGAGGCGACCCGGCGGCGCGTCCGGGAGGTCGCCGACCGGCTCGGCTACCTCCCCAACCCCGCCGGACGGGCGCTGCGCACCGGGCGGACCCGCGTGCTCGGCCTGGCCGTCACCACCTACGGCGGGCACTCCTGGAACTTCAGCGAGGTCGCCTACTACGCCCGGCTGATCACCTCGGCGACGGCCGCGGCCCACCGCCACGGCTACGCGCTGACCGTCCTGCCGGCCGCGCTCACCGACCGCGGCTGGCGGACCCTCGCCGTCGACGGGGTGATCCTCCTCGACAGCCCCGAGGGTGATCCGGCCGTCGCGGCGCTGCGCTCGCGCGGCATCCCGATCGCCTTCGACGGCCGTCCCTGGGATCTGGCCCCCGGCGAGTCCTGGGTCGACAACGACCACGCCGCCACGACCCTGCGCGTCCTGGACCATCTGGCCTCGCAGGGGGCGCGGCGCATCGCGCTGCTGGCCGGGCACGCCACCGACCACTACACGCGCTCCTGCGTCGAGGCCTACGAGCGGTACGTGGACGAGCCGCTGATCGGCCACATCGAGGAGGACGACACCGAGGGCAGGGTCGCGGCCGGGCGGCTGCTGGCCGCGGGCGCCGACGCCGTCTACGGCCTGTTCGACGGCTGTGGCCGCGCCGTCCTGTCGGCGGCGCGGGCCCTCGGCCTCGAGGTCCCCGCCGACGTCCTGCTCGTGACGTGCAGCGAGGACCCCGCCTACGGCTGGACCTCTCCCCCGGTCAGCACGGTCTCGCTGGACCCGGCCGGGACCGTCGACCTGGCCGTCACCGCCCTGGCCGGGACGCTGGCGGGCGGTCCGGCGACGGTCCACGCCGGACGGCCGACCCTCCTCACGGTCCGGGCCTCGTCCGTGCGGACCGTTCCGGTCACCGCGGCAGGTGCCGGGCCTCCGTCTCGTGCATGAGGCGGCGCAGCCGGTGCGGGTCGACGTCCTCGAGGATCAGCCGGGCGCCCGGGTCCCAGAGCGGGAAGGCCCAGAAGGAGCGGGACCCCGACCCGTACATGACGTGCCAGTTGCGCTCGGTGGCGTTGAGCTCGGCCGCCCTGATGCGGCCGAAGTCCGCCTCCTCGTCGCGGGCGCGGCGGGGCGCGGCGGCGACCCTCGCCGGGTCGAAGGCGTTGTCCTCGAGGGGAGGCGGAGCCGGGTTGACGATCATCATTCGCTCCAGGGGACGCGGACGGGCGGCTGATAGGGAAGCAGACGGCGCATGCGGCGGCGGTGCGCGTCGAGGTCGGCCCGGGCGGCACGGCTGCTCCAGCGTCCGGCCAGGGGCAGCATCAGCAGGAGGAAGGCGACCTGGGCGACGATGCAGATCCACCACCAGTGCCGCCACTGCGCCGGGGCCTGGGCGGCGGCCGCCCGCATGGCGGCGACGTCGCCCGTGGCGGTGGCGTCGACCAGGGTGTTCATGCTGCCCACGATGATCGGCAGAAGGAAGAACGACAGGCACGCGCAGATGCGGACGAGCCAGCCCCAGATCGCCAGGCCGGGCGCGATCAGGGCGGGATTGCAGCGCTCCACGGTCTCGGTGAAGGCCGCCATCCACGGCACGTAGGCGGTGCCGAGGCCCAGGCCGAGCAGGCCGAGGATCAGCGCGACCGTCAGCCCGCCGGTGTCCGGACGGCCCGCGTGGCCGATCAGCAGATAGGTGCTCAGGATCGTGAGGACCGTTCCCACGACCATGAACGGCTTGCGCACGCGGAGCCGGTCCGACAGGGCGCCGACCGCTATCAGCGTGACGGCGTTCACCAGCCAGAACCAGGTGTTGAGCCCGTTCACCTCGTGGGTCGTGAAGCCGAAGAGCGTACTCAGGTAGAGCGTGGAGAAGCCGATGGCCACGTAGTAGACCAGCAGGAACAGCGAGATCCCGAGGGCGGGCAGCAGGATGTCGGGCCTGGCGACGTGCGACCACGGGACGTCCGTCCGCATCCGGTGGCTGCCCGACGCGACATGGACCTCCAGGACCTTCCGGTCCTCCTTGCCGACCAGCACCTGGTCGCGCAGCGGCGGCGACAGCTCGCGGAGCCCGAAGAACGCCACCGCGCACATCACCAGCCCGGCCGCGCCGACGAGGTAGTACTGGCTCTCCCACGAGTCGCCGAACCGCTGGAGGGTCCGGTTGGCCACGAAGCTCACGATCAGGCTGCCGGCCACCGGTCCGACCGCCCAGAACCCCATCGCCGAGGCGCGGCCGAGCTGCGGGGAGAAGTCGCGGACCAGGGCGGGCGTCGCGACCAGCACCGCGCCCTCGACCACGCTGATCATGATCAGCATCAGGGCGAAGGACGCCTTGGTCGCGGCCAGCGGCGTCAGCAGCGACAGCATCCCGGTCACCGCCAGTCCGTAGACGACGATGTTGATGCGGCCCCACCGGTCACCGAGGCCCGCGGCCAGCGACCCGAACGCCCCGATGAGGTTGGCCACGACCAGGATGTTCACGTAGTACGAGAACGACATCCGGTAGTGCGCGAGCACCAGCGGCGCGACCCCGCCGAACACGTACAGCTCGTAGTACAGGACGATCGTCGAGGCCACCGCTATCGAGAGGTAGAGATACCTCGGACCCGTGTCCGGATAGCGGTACAGCGTGCGCCGTGCGGTCAGGTCCGGGCGGTTCGACCCCGGCATCGCCGCGTGTTTGGCCACTGGAAACCTCCTCGCGTCAGGCTAGGTCGGTGACCACGGTGTGACATCGGGCACGCGACCCAAACCCGGACGCCCGGATTTGTGCGCGGCACATAAAACCCGTCCCTCCCGTACCTCTGATTGACGAAAGTCCCGTTCCAGGGTGACTATCCGGGGCATGACGGGCGGATCGCACTCCAAGATGGACGCCGCGGTCCGGAAGGAGTACCTCCGGATCGCGCGGCGGATCCACGCCGACGCCGTCGAACTCTGCGAAGAGGCCGTGCGCGCGATGAGCAGCGAGATCCCCGAGTTCTCCACCGTGAGCGACGAGTTCCGGGTCGACCTCCACCACTCCCTGATGGTCGGCACGACCAAGGCCGCGACGGCCAGCATCGAGGGGCGCCGGCTCACCGACGCCGACATCGCCTCGCCGCGCACCTTCGCCGCCAAGATCGCGCAGCGCGGCATCCCGCTGGAGGCCTACCTCAAGGGCTTCCGGATCGTGCAGCGCGTCTACTGGAACGCCATCTCCTCCTACGCCCTCCCCTCCCCCGCCACGGACCGGGCGGTGCTGATGCTCTCCTCCGAGCTGGTGCGGTTCACCCACCTGCTCAGCGACTACGCCGCCCAGGGCTACCTCGAGTACCAGAGCTCGACCATCGCCGAGGACGACCGGCGCCGCCGCGACCTCGCCGAGACGCTCCTGGCCGGGAAGGCCGTCACGGGACGTCCGATGGTAGAGCTCGCCCGGGCGCACGGCATCACGCCGGACGCCTCCATCGCCGTCATCGTGGCGGTTTCGGTCGGGTCCCCTCCGCTCGGAGCGGACGAACTCTACGTGGCGTGCGCGGCCCTCGGCGGGATCGGCGGCACCGACCGCAGGCCCCTGGTCGCCGCCAGGCACGAGGAGATCATGGCGTTCGCCGCCGCCCGTCCGGGGGCCGACCCGCGGCGGCTCAGCGAGGCTCTGACGGCCGCCACCGAGGAACTGGCCGAGCAGGGGATCCGGCTCGCGGTCGGGATGAGCACCATCACCGAGGGCGCCGCGGATCTGCCGCGCGCCTACGCCGAGGCGCGCCTGGCCCTCGACCTGGTCGGGCCCGGCGGCGGCGTCACCGCGCTGCCGCTGCTGTCGCCGTTCCGGTACCTGGCGCTGCGGGCCGACCCGACGGCCTGGCACCTGGTCTCCCCGCCCGTCCGCGAGCTGCTCGAGACCGACCGGATGCGCGGCGGGACGCTCGTCGACACCATCCGCGCCTTCGCCGACGCCGACCTCAACCTGCGGGCGGCCGCCCAGGAGCTCAAGGTCCACCACAACACCGCGCAGTACCGGCTCCAGCGCATCCAGGAGCGGACCGGGCGCAATCCCCGGCACATCGCCGACCTCGTCGAGCTGCTGACGGCCATCGCCCTGTTCGAGAGCCGCTGACCTCATCGGTTGAACTCATCGGGCCCCGGCGCGCGTACCGCCGGGAAGCCCATCGATGAGGAGCAGCAATGGTCCGTTTCCGCTACCCGTGCGCCGTCGCCCTGGCCGTCCTGACGGCCGCCTGCTCGGCCGCCGCGCCGCAGGGCGTCCAGGCCAAGCCCATGAGCCTCGAGCAGCTCGCCTCCGGCACCGGCTGCGAACTCCGCCCGCAGCAGGGCGCCGCGGAGCTGAAGCAGGGATCCTGCGAGACCGCCCAGGGCAAGTACGTCCTGGTCTCCTTCTCGACCGACGAGGCCGCCAAGTCGTGGCTGACCGAGGCCAAGCCGTGGGGCGGCCTCTACCTCGAGGGCCCGCGCTGGGTGATCGTCGGCACCGAGCCCCAGCTCAAGACGTTCCAGCAGAAGGTCGGGGGCACCATCGTCGCGGGCGAGGACCACGCTTCGGGCGGCTCGGGTCACGGCCACTGATCGCAGAGGAACTCGCACCAGACGAACTTCCCCCCGGAGGCCTCCAGCATCCAGCCCCAGGCGATGCTGAGGTTCTCCACCAGCCACAGACCGCGGCCGTCCTCGTTCTCGAGGGCGGCTTCGCCGTCCGCGGCCCGGACGGCCGGCTGGAGCGAGCACCGGTCCCAGACCGTCACCCGCACCCGGTCGGCCAGCCGGATCAGCCGCAGCCGCACCGGGTCCGCCGGGCCGCTGACGGCCACGGCGTTGGTCACCAGCTCCGAGACCATCAGCAGGACCACCCCGTCGGGGTCGTGGACCTTCCAGGCGCCCAGCGTGTTCTCGGCGCTGCGCCGCGCCCAGTAGGGGGCGTCGTCCGCGGCGCCCAGCGTCAGATCACTACAGCACATCCAGTCCGCGGTCATGGTCATCGGTCATCGCCGTCCCTCGCTCGAAGAGATGGGGGAAAGGGGGGCGAGACCGCCGGGCGGGCGACCGGCGGTCTCGGCCGCGCGGCGGGTGCGGGCGTGGGGCGCCCAGCGGACCATCGCCGCGTTCTATCCGGAGAGGGCTAGCAGTTGCGGTTGGTGTTCACGCAGGTGACGATGCGCTGGGTGAGGCGCTGGGGCATGACCTGCTCGAAGTCGGCATGGTCGGTGATCGGGTCGTGCTGCTCCTCGGGGAAGGAGTCCAGCGCGATCGACCTGGCCTTGGCGCGCGACACGTTGTAGGTCAGGGTCATCCGCAGCTGCGGGATCGCCTTGGTGCCGGCCGGGCAGGCTCCGGTGGCCTTGTCGGGGAAGACGACATGGGTGCGGTGGTTGGCGCTGTCGACGTTCTGGCCGTCCCAGCAGCTCGGGAAGTCCAGGATCCGGGTGACGCGGCTGCCCTGCGGGCAGATGGGGTACTTCTGCGTGATCCGGTTCTGGAAGCCGGTGCAGGTCCACTGGGCCGCGGCGTTCGCTCCGGCCTGGCTGACGGACTTGGCGTTGCCGGTGATGACGCGCAGGAATCTCGGCATCGCGACGACCTTGGCCCGCGGGTTGCCGCGGAAGCGCAGGTTCGCCGAGGCCGGGCGCAGGATCGTTCCCACGTTGCCGTCCTCGCCGACGTCACCGGCGCCGTTGCGGACGCGCAGCACCGGCCAGAAGTAGGTCGACCGGTCGTCGTTACGGCAGGTGGTGCCGGCGGCCTGGAGGCTCTGGTCGGTGGAGAAGCCGTCGGTCGAGAGGTTCCCGACGTAGTCGTGGGTGTGGTGGGCGCCGTTCGAGACCCCCGGCGCGACGATGAAGTTGTCGGGGTTGTGGTGCGCGTTGCCATTGGTCCCGCACTGTGAGACGAAGGAGCCCGCCGAACCGCCCCTGGCGGTTCTCGGCTCGTTCCGGTTCGGCCTCACCCTGCGGATGTCGATGAAGAGATCCGCCGGGATCGGCGCGACGGCCTGCGCCGGCGGCTCGGTGACGGCCTGGGTCGGCTCGGCCGCTGGGTCGGTGGCCGGATTCTCGGTGGGGACCTCGGCCGGGTCCTGTGTCGGATCCTGGGCGGGAGCCGTCGGATCCACGGCCGGAGCCTCGGTGGGGACCTCGGTCGGCTGCTCGGTGACGGCCACGTCGGGCGGTGCCTCGGTCACCCCCGGGGTCGCGGTGTCCTGTGCTCCGGGAGGTGCCTGGACGGCGGTCCTGGAGGGCTTGGGCCAGGGCGCGGCCATGGCGCCCGCGGGGGCCATGGTGAGTGCGCCGAACAGCGCCACGAAGACGATTCCTCGTCGCATGGGTGGACCTCTTTCTCTTACGCGCGTTGGGTGTAGTCGACCAGTCCGGTGCTCTCCAGGTAGCCCATGTGCCGCTGGACGAAGGTCATCGTCCGGGTGGCGAACTCCCTGATGAGGCTGTTGCCGGTGTCCGCGCGGACCGTGGCGACGAAGGAGAAGACCTTGCCGTGCGCGGCGCGCAGCCGGTTCGCGAAGGCGCGGTCGTAGGCGTCGCCTGAAAGGCCCGACAGCTCGTCCATCCAGGCCTGCTGTTGCGGGTTCGGGTTCGCGGGAAGGTCCACGCCGAGCCTGGCCGCGACGGCGATGACGTCCTGGTCGAGCACCTTGTGCTCAGCGTTGATCTTCCGGCCGGTGTCCTTGACGCTGCTGCGGCTCGCCCTGGTCTGCGCCTGCGCGCCGACGGGCATCTCCCACAGCCCGGCCTGCTTGACCTTGGTCAGGAGCTGCCGGTCCTCCTCGGTGAGCGGCCCCCAGTTGGTCTGGGTGGAGGCCGCCGGCAATCCCAGCGCCTGGATTCCCGGCGGCCTGGCCATCACATAGAGCGCGATCCCCGCCAGCAGGAGGCAAGCGGCCAGGATCGCCGCCGTGCGGATCTGCGCGTCGTTGAGCTGACGGTTCCGCATGACGGTCCGGACCCGTCGCTTCGCGGCGAACCTCCGCACGGTGCTCATGTCGCACCTCCCTCTCTCACTCGTCCGATCAGGAACCGGTACGGAGCAGAGCGGGGAATGGTTCAGCGGGGACTGCGGCGCAATGCGAGGGCGGGGCACATCGCGACGGCCTTGCGGACGTCGCGTTCCAGCCAGGTCGGCAGCGGGTTGTTCGAGACGACCGGATAGCCGTTGCGGTCGAGCCTGATGACCTCGGGCAGCACGTAGGCGCACACGCCGTGCCCGGCGCAGCGGGCCCAGTCGACCTCCAGCCGGCCGTTCTCGTCCCCCGGCACGTGCAGGAGGCCGCGCACGGGACGGTTGCAGGACCCGAACTCGGCGTGGATCGCGATGTCCTCGGCGAAGGCCGTCATGGCCGACAGCACGAACGCCGCCGTGCCGTCCGGATGCTTGCACGCCCCGCGGCCCCGGCCGATGCCGACGGCGCGGCGGACCGGCGTGACCCCGCCGAGCCCGTCCATCAGGTCCGACAGGGTGCGCACGACCTCGGGCAGCCCGAGCCGGCACGGGCCGCACTGCCCGGCCGACTGCGCCGCCAGGTAGGACGCCACCCGCAGTGACTCCCCGAGGGGGCAGACGCCCTCGGCGAGCGGCAGCAGGATGCCCGCGCCGAGCGAGCCGCCGACCGCCTCGAGGCCCGACCGGGACACCCGCGCCACCTGGGCGGCGTCCGGGCTCAGCCAGGAGCCGTGGTAGCCGCCGGTCAGGACGCCCTGTCCGGTGCTGACCCCGAGGGCGGCGAAGACGTCGGCCAGCGGTGTGCCCGTGGGCACCTCCACCACGTGTTCGGCGGCGACGGTCAGCAGGACCGTCCCCGGCTCCTCGTCGGTGCCGGCCGAGGCGTAGAGCTCGGCCCCGAGCGAGGCCAGCACGGCGAGCTGGGCGAAGGTCTCGGCGTTGGACAGCAGGGTCGGCAGGCCGTCCACACCCGAGACCGCGGCGCGGAGCTTGCGTCCGGGCGGGATCGGGTCCTCCCCGTTGGCGGCCCGCACCAGCGCGCCGCCCTCACCGGAGATGAACCGTTCGAGCAGGGGCACCACCCGGAACGGCTGCGGGGCCTCCCGCTCGGCGATGGCCTCCTGGACCGACTCCAGCCCGGCCGCGCCCTCGATCCCGATGACGATCTCCGACGCCTTCAGCGCCGTCGCCACGAGCTGGGCGCCGTCCAGGACCAGATGCGGGGCGCGCGTCAGCAGCAGCGCGTCCTTGGCGCTGCCGGGCTCGCCCTCCGCGCCGTTGACGAGCACGACGGCGCCGGGCCCCGACTTGCTCGTCGCGGCCAGCTTCCGGCCGACGGGGAAGGCCGCGCCTCCCCTGCCGCGCAGGTCCACCCGCTCGACGAGCTCGATCAGATCGCCGAGACCCATCTCGGGGATCTTGCCGTGCATGGCCCGGTGCTGGCCGAGGCCGAGCCGGGGGAAACGGTCGAACCCGGCGCCTATCCTGGGCGCCCCGATCGCGGTGAAGGTGAGGCTCATCGCTGCTCCGCCTTGCTCTTGCGCCTGGTACGGACGGGGGTCGGTGAGGGCTCGGGTTCACCCTCGCGGACGGGCACGATCGGCCGCACCACCAGCACGGCCCGGTTGAGCAGCGCCAGCCCGACGAACACCAGGCACAGCACGTACCCCCAGACCACCCAGGGCGCGGCCTGCCGGCCCGCGGTGAGACCGTGCATGATCGCGACCGGCCACGCGAGGTAGGACAGGGCGTGCAGCCCCCGCCACAACCCGGGCCGGGTGCCCGCGGCGAACCAGAACCGCGTCACCCCGCTCAGCAGGACGATCAGGAACAGGTCGAAGGCCATGGCGCCCAGCCCGATCGGGCCGAGGCCGAACACCACGGCGTCGGCGGCCGAGGCGTGCCCGGCCAGGATCTTCACCATCAGATGGGCGACCAGGAAGGTCATGCCGACCGTCGAGGTCGTGCGGTGCCCGGCCTGCGCCAGCACCCGGTAGCGGATCGTCAGCAGGCTGCGGTCGGTGGCCGTCAGGCCGATCATCACGGTCAGGCTCATCGCGACCAGGGCGAAGACCCCGGAGTAGGTCAGCAGGAACAACTGGGCGTGGGCGGCGAAGACCGCACCGGGGCCGGTCGCGGCCAGCCCCAGGGTGACCGGTGCGACGACGCAAAGGGTGGGAACCATCCAGCGCGGAACACGTGATTCAGCCATCGCATCTCCTTCAAGGTCCGAAGTTGGAAAGCTCCTGGCCAGGCATGATCTTCTCTGCTCCCCGTTGAGCCCATCCGTCGCGGAACCGCCAGCCGCCCAGCGTGCGACCGGACAGCGGCAGGTCCCCGTCCCCCTGACCCAGCCCGAACAGCGTCGTCGCCGCGGTGGCGCCGCCGCAGGTGCCGGGTCCGCCCGTCTGCCCGAGATAGTCGCCCTGCCGGACGGGGGTCCCGTCGGCGACGCGCGTGATGTCGGACAGCCGGTAGTACTCGGTGGCGAGGCCCGTGTCGTTCACGATCACGACGAGGCCGTTGCCCGCGGCGTCGGTGCAGAACCGGTACAGCAGGCCGTCGGAGGCCGCCAGCACCTGCCCGTCGCCGCCGTCGAACGTCATCTGCGCCGGCATCGCGGTGACCCGCCGGCTCTCCCCGATCTGCCAGGGCAGCATGAGCTGCGGCTGGGTGACCGGGCCCGCGCTGTAGCGGGCGAGCGTCCGGATCTCCGTGGCCGGAAGCAGCCGGGTCGGCACCACGCGCAGCAGCGCGCGGAACCCCTCCGTCCCCGACAGCCCGGCGCGCCAGCGCCGCCCCTCCCAGCGGGCGAGGAACAGCGCCACCTGCGGCATCGCCGAGCTGCTCGTCGGGACGGGCAGCGCGGCCACTCCGAAAGCCCACATGCGGTCGGCGGTCTGCCGCGTCACCGCGACGACCGGATCACCTCCCTGCCTTCCGTAGACCATGCGGGCCACCCGCCCGCGTTCCTTCTTCATCAGCTCGGCGACCCGGCTCTCCAGCCGCTGCGGCGACGCCGGGGTCGTCCCGGCCGCCTTCTCCGCGGCCTCGGCCGGCGGACTCGGCTTGTCCGCCGGTTTGCGCACATCGAGAAGACTTCGTTCGACGATGACCAGCAACACGAGCGCCACCACCACGGCGACGATCATGCCCGCGGTCGAAACGCGGTCCGCCGCGATCGCCACGGTCCGGGGATTGACTCCCCTCCTACGACCCATCGTCCCCTCCAGAGGGCGGCAGGCTCACTCACCACTTCCGCACAGGTTCGAACACTCGGTGGTGCCCGTCACATCAGCACCGAAAAGTAACAAAGCGGCATCACGATATCCACTGATTGGCTAGTTTCCTCTAGACCTAACTGCCTTTGAACCATCGGTACGGATCGTCCGTACAGATCGTTCATGGCTCACCTCACCGAACTGGAACCGCCGATGCGGGAACAGATCTTCACAGAGCTCTTCGCCGGCTACCGCCGTCCGCTCACGGCGTTCGTCATGAACCTCACGGGCGGTGACCGGCACTGGGCGGAGGACGTCGTCCAGGAGACGATGATCCGTGCCTGGCGCAATGTTTCGCGCCTCGATCCGGATGTGGAGTCCCTGATGCCTTGGCTGGCGACCGTCGCCCGCCGTATCGTGATCGACGACCGGCGCCGACGTGAGTCCCGCCCCCGCGAGACGGGCGACGGACCGCTAGAGAGTGTGCCCGTCCCAGACGGCATGGAGGACCTGCTGCGTACCGTCGTGGTCTCGGAAGCTTTGCAGACACTGTCGGCCGCCCACCGCGAGGCGCTGACCGAGACCGTCCTGAGGGGCAGAACCGTGAACGAGGCCGCCGACGTGCTGGGCGTCCCGGTGGGTACCGTGAAGTCTCGCGTGTACTACGGGCTCAAGGCGCTGCGCGTCGCCCTGGAGGAAATGGGGGTGGACACGTGAGTCACGAGTTCGAGCACACAGACGTCGCGGCGTACGCCCTCGGCGTGCTCAACGACCGCGACCGGCGGACCTTCGAGGCCCACCTGTCCGGATGCAGGTTCTGCAACATGGAGCTCGCCGACCTCAGCGGCATGCGCACGCTGCTCCAGGGCATCGATCCGCCGCCCAAGGTGACCGCGCCCGCGACGCCGATCCGGGCACCGCGCCGGCGCTGGAGCCCGCAGCAGTGGATGGTGAACGCCGCGGCCGGGGTCCTGCTCCTGCTCGGCGGATTCGGCGGCGGTGTGGCGCTGTCGGCCGACGAGGGGCCGCCGAGCATCGCCAAGGGCGAGCAGCGCACGGCGACCAACGCGGCCACCGGCACCACCGGGACGGCCGTCCTGGACAAGCGGAGCTGGGGCACCTGGTTCGCCCTCGACGTCGCCAACATCAAGGGCCCGTTCACCTGTGAGCTCATCGCCGTGACCAAGTCCGGCAACGAGCGGGTCGCGGGCGGCTGGAACGTCTCGTCCAAGGGCTACGGCGTTCCCGGCTCCCCCGAGCACCTGAAGGTCGAGGGCGGCATCGCCGACTCCATGGACCAGATCGACCGCCTCGAGGTGCGCTCCTCGACCGGAAAGACGGTCCTCGTCATTCCGGTCTGAACCATGCGGCCGGGCCGCCGCGTAAAGCCTCTCGACCACCGTTCCGTACGAGAGGCACCACCATGCGGATCCGACCGATCTGGGCGTTCCCCTTGGCCGCCGTCGCCACCACGGGAATCCTCTTCACCGCCAACAAGGTGACCGGCACCGGGCCCGGCGAAACCACGGCCTCGCCCTACACGCTCGCCGACAGCGGCGACAAGGCGGCCGAAGACCCCGACGCCGGCACGACGCCCGCCGCGCTCAGCGCGCAGAACGACCCGACCCTCGGCAGAATCGTCGTCGACGGCAAGGGCTGGACGCTCTACCGCTTCGACAAGGACACCGCCAAGCCGCCCACGTCGAACTGTGACGGTGACTGCGCCAAGGCCTGGCCTCCGGTGCCCGCCTCCGACGACGTCCAGCTCAAGGGCGTCGCGCAGAAGAACGTCGGGACCGTGACCCGGGCCGACGGCACTGAGCAGCTCACCCTCGGCGGCTGGCCGCTCTACCGCTACGCCAAGGACACCAACCCGGGCGACACCAACGGCCAGGGCGTCGGCGGCGTCTGGTTCGCCACGGCGCCCGACGGCAAGAAGGCCAAGGCCGCCGACCCCGCTCCCGACCCGGCCGAGACGACCGAGCCCTCCGCGACCCCCGCGCCGAAGCCGAAGAAGACGCAGACGACCCCGAACTGGGCCGGCTGGACCGTCCTCAAGGCCGTCAAGGACCCCAAGCTCGGCACGATCGTCCAGGACGGCAAGGGCTGGACGCTCTACCGCTTCGACAAGGACGTCCCCAAGACCGGCACCTCGGCCTGCAACGGCGCCTGCGCGAAGCTCTGGCCGCCGGTGAAGTTCACGGCCAAGCTGAAGCTCACGGGCGTCAGCAAGGGCATCGTCGGCAACATCATGCGCAAGGACGGCATCTGCCAGCTCACCCTGAACGGCTGGCCCATCTACCGCTACGCCAAGGACGTCAACCCCGGCGACACCAACGGCCAGGGCGTCGGCGGCGTCTGGTTCGCCACCACCCCCGAGGGCAAGAAGGCCGCCGCCAAGACCACGTCCAACCCCGAGGACGAGCCGCAGGACGGCGGATACACGTACTGATCGGACCGATCAGATGCTGGACTGGAGATCGATCGGCCAGCCTGGTGGGGAGGACTCCAGCCAGGCGAGGAAGCCCGTCAGGGCCGCCATCGACATCGCCAGCTCCAAGGTGTGGTCGCCGTCCTTGAGCTCGACGATCTGCGCGTCGGGCGTAAGGGCGGCGGTCTCCTCTCCCGAGGGGGTGCGCCGGTTGATGACCATCAGGCCGCGCCTGTGGACCACCGAGCGGGGAGCGCGGCCGTAGCCGAAGATCCGGTGCCACTGGAGCTCGTCGCCCACGTACCGGCCGATGCCGAGCCGCCAGACGCCCGAGCCGGAGTCGAGTTCGCGCAGCGAGCACTCGACGGTGCCGCCGCCCAGCTCCAGGAGCCAGCGGCGCAGGGACATCAGGCCGAAGAGCAGAACCGCCACCAGAACGACGGCGGCGAGCACCCAGCCGATGTCCATAGCCAGGTGCTCGCCCACGTGCTTTCTACGCCTCTGCTCCGGCCGCGCGCAGACGCGCGCGGGCGCGGCGCTCGGCCACCGCCTGAGGGTTGCCGTCCACGTCGTCGCCACCGGACTGGGCGGCGGCGAGCGCCTCCCTCGCGGAGCTGACGTCGACCTCCGAGCCGAGCTCGGCCTGCTCCGCCAGGACGGAGACCTCGTTGTCGGCCACCGAGAAGAACCCGCTTCCGACCGCGGCGACGATGACGTCCCCACCGGCCGGATGGATCTTCACGAGGCTGCCGTCGACCAGGACGCCCAGCACCGGGGCGTGACCGGTACGGATACCGATCTCACCCTCGATGGTCTGAGCGACCACCATCTCGGCCTCGCCCGACCACACTTCACGCTCGGGCGAGACAAGAGCGACCTTGATCGCCATATCTCTTGCTCCTGTTCGGCAGAAGGACCGGGGCCTCGGCGGAGACCCCGGCGGAAACTACTTCTGCAGCTGCTTGGCCTTCTTCTCGACGTCGTCGATGCCGCCGCACATGAAGAACGCCTGCTCGGGAATGTGGTCGTACTTGCCCTCGCACAGCGCCTTGAAGGAGGCGACGGTCTCGTCGACCGGGACGGTCACACCGGGCTGGCCGGTGAACTGCTCGGCGACGTACATCGGGTGCGACAGGAACCGCTCGATGCGACGCGCGCGCTGAACGGTGACCTTGTCCGACTCCGACAGCTCGTCGATACCGAGGATGGCGATGATGTCCTGCAGCTCCTTGTACTTCTGCAGGATCCTCTTCACCTCCTGGGCCACGGTGTAGTGCTCCAGGCCGATGATGGCCGGGTCCATGATCCGGGACGTCGAGTCCAGCGGGTCGACCGCCGGGTAGATGCCCTTCTCAGTGATCGCACGGGACAGCGTGGTGGTCGCGTCGAGGTGCGCGAACACGGTGTGCGGCGCCGGGTCGGTGATGTCGTCCGCGGGGACGTAGATCGCCTGCATCGAGGTGATCGAGTGACCGCGGGTCGAGGTGATGCGCTCCTGGAGCTGGCCCATCTCGTCGGCCAGGGTGGGCTGGTAACCCACCGCGGACGGCATGCGGCCCAGCAGCGTGGAGACCTCGGAACCGGCCTGGGTGAAGCGGAAGATGTTGTCGATGAAGAGCAGCACGTCCTGCTTCTGCACGTCGCGGAAGTACTCCGCCATCGTCAGGGCGGACAGGGCGACCCGCAGACGGGTGCCCGGCGGCTCGTCCATCTGGCCGAACACGAGGGCGGTGTCCTTGAGGACGTTCGCCTCTTCCATTTCCACCCAGAGGTCGTTGCCCTCACGGGTGCGCTCGCCGACGCCGGCGAACACCGAGGTGCCACCGAAGTTACGGGCGACACGGGTGATCATTTCCTGGATCAGAACGGTCTTGCCGACACCGGCACCACCGAACAGACCGATCTTGCCACCCTTGACGTACGGGGTCAGCAGGTCGATGACCTTGATGCCGGTCTCCAGCATCTCGGTCTTCGACTCGAGCTGGTCGAACGAGGGGGCCGGGCGGTGGATGCCCCAGCGCTCGTTGACCTCCAGCGCCGGGTTGTCCAGGCACTGGCCCAGCGCGTTCCACACGTGGCCCTTGGTCACGTCGCCGACGGGAACCGAGATCGGCTCGCCGCTGTCGGCGACCGAGGCGCCGCGCACCAGGCCGTCGGTCGGCTGCATGGAGATCGCGCGGACCACGTTGTCACCCAGGTGCTGGGCGACCTCGAGGGTCAGCGTCTTGGTCTCCGTGCCGAGGAGGACCTCGACGTGAGCAGCGTTGTTGATCTCGGGCATCGCGTCGGCCGGGAACTCCACGTCGACGACCGGGCCGATGACCCGGACGACACGGCCGGTGCCAGTCGTTACCGCAGTTGCAGACATGTTCCTATTCACTCCCCGCGCCAGCGTCGGCCAGCGCGCTGGCGCCACCGACGATCTCGCTGATTTCCTGGGTGATCTCGGCCTGGCGCGCCTGGTTGGCCTGGCGCGAGTAGAGCCCGATCAGTTCGTTGGCGTTGTCCGTGGCGGACTTCATGGCCCGGCGGCGTGCCGCGTGCTCAGAAGCCGCGCCCTGGAGCAGCATGTGGAAGATACGGCTCTCGATGTAGTTCGGGAGCAGCAGGTCGAGCGTGTCGGCCGCCGAGGGCTCGAAGTCGTAGGTGGGCAGCGCGTGACCGCTGTCCTCCTTCGTGTCCTCGACCTGGAGCGGAAGCAGCCGGGAGACGTGGGTCTCCTGGGTCAGCATCGACACGAACTCGGTGTAGACGACGTGGATCTCGCCCACTCCGCCCTCCGCGTCGCTCTTCAGGAAGTCCTCGACGACGCGGCGGCCGATGCGCTCGGCGCTCGCGAAGTCGGGACGGTCGCTGAAGCCGCTCCAGTTGCCGCCGGTCTCGCGGTCGCGGAACTTGTACCAGGTGATGCCCTTGGTACCCACGACGTACGGGACCGGCTCGCGGCCCTGCTCGCGCAGCCGCGCCGCCAGCGCCTCGGCCTCACGGATCACGTTGGCGTTGTAGCCACCGCAGAATCCGCGGTCGGAGGTGATGATGACGATGGCCGAGCGCTTGTCCTCCGGCTGCTCGCGGAGCAGCGGGTGGTCGACCCCGGACCGGTGGCTCACCAGCGCGGAGAGCGCGGTGGTGATCTGCTCGGCGTAGGGCTTGGAGGCCGCGACGCGTTCCTGGGCCTTGGCGATCCGCGAGGTGGCGATCAGCTCCTGAGCGCGAGTGATCTTGGCGGTCGACTTGACCGACTTGATCTTGCGCCGGAGCTGGCGAAGCTGCGCACCCATGGATCAGGCCTTCTTGACGCGCTTGATGGTCTCCTGCTCGACGTCCTCGGGGTTCAGCGGCTCAACCTCTTCCTCGGCGCCCAGAAGGGTGCCGGCGGAGGTGGTGAAGCCCTGCTTGAACTCCGTGATCGCGCTCTTCAGCGTGGTCAGGGCGTCGTCGGAGAGCTGCTTGGTGTCCCGGATGCCCGGCAGAACGCCCTTGGCGTTGTGCTCGACGTACTCCAGGAAGTCGGCCTCGAAGCGCTTGATGTCCTCGACCGGCACGTCGTCCAGCTCACCGGAGGTACCGGCCCACACCGACACGACCTGACGCTCGACCGAGAACGGCGAGTACTGCGGCTGCTTGAGCAGCTCGACCAGGCGGGCACCGCGCTCCAGCTGCGCCTTCGACGCCGCGTCCAGGTCGGACGCGAAGGCCGCGAAGGCCTCCAGGTCACGGTACTGGGACAGCGACAGGCGGAGGGTGCCGGCGACCTTGCGCATGGCCTTGATCTGCGCGGAGCCACCGACTCGGGAGACGGAGACACCGACGTTGATGGCCGGGCGCACACCCTGGTTGAACAGGTCGGTCTCGAGGAAGCACTGACCGTCGGTGATCGAGATGACGTTGGTCGGGATGAACGCCGACACGTCGTTGCCCTTGGTCTCGATGATCGGCAGACCCGTCATCGAACCGGCGCCGAGGTCGTCCGACAGCTTCGCGCAGCGCTCGAGCAGACGCGAGTGCAGGTAGAAGACGTCACCGGGGTAGGCCTCGCGGCCCGGCGGGCGGCGCAGCAGCAGGGAGACGGCGCGGTAGGCCTCGGCCTGCTTCGACAGGTCGTCGAAGACGATGAGCACGTGCTTGCCCTCGTACATCCAGTGCTGGCCGATGGCCGAACCGGTGTAAGGCGCGATGTACTTGTAACCGGCCGGGTCGGACGCCGGAGCCGCGACGATCGTCGTGTACTCGAGGGCGCCGGCCTCTTCCAGCGTGCCGCGGATCGACGCGATGGTCGAACCCTTCTGGCCGATGGCGACGTAGATGCAGCGGACCTGCTTCTTCGGGTCGCCGGAGAGCCAGTTCTCCTTCTGGTTGATGATGGTGTCGACGCAGACCGTGGTCTTACCGGTCTGACGGTCACCAATGATCAGCTGGCGCTGGCCGCGGCCGATCGGCGTCATGGCGTCGATCGCCTTGATGCCGGTCTGCAGCGGCTCGGACACCGACTGCCGCTGAACGACGGTCGGGGCCTGCAGCTCGAGCGCGCGGCGCTCGGTGGACTCGATCGGGCCCTTGCCGTCGATCGGGTTGCCCAGCGCGTCGACGACGCGGCCGAGGAAGCCGTCGCCGACGGGGGCGGACAGGACTTCACCGGTGCGGCGCACCGGCTGGCCCTCTTCGATCTTGGTGAAGTCGCCCAGCACGACAGCACCGATCTCGCGAACGTCCAGGTTCAGAGCCAGACCACGAGTGCCATC
Organism: Actinocorallia longicatena; assembly: GCF_039534125.1. Taxonomy (NCBI): domain Bacteria; kingdom Bacillati; phylum Actinomycetota; class Actinomycetes; order Streptosporangiales; family Thermomonosporaceae; genus Actinocorallia; species Actinocorallia longicatena. The sequence goes on from NZ_BAAAUV010000024.1 coordinate 64,818, forward strand.
CTCGAACTCGAGGATCTCGTTGGCCATCGCCGAGGGGAGGCCCGAGACGCGGGCGATACCGTCGCCGGACTCGGTGACAGTGCCGACCTCCTCGCGCGCGGCCGCGTCGGGCTCGTACGACTGGACGAAACGCTCCAGCGCGTTCCGGATCTCATCCGGACGGATCGTCAGCTCCGCCATGATTCCTTTCCCTGCCTTCAGCTCGCGATGCGCCGGCGAACGCCGTCAAGGCGCCCGGCGATCGTGCCGTCGATTGCTTCGTCCCCGAGCTGCACGGCGAGACCGCCGATGACCGTCGGGTCGATTTCGATGTTCAGGTGTACGCCGCGGCCGTAGGACGCGCCGAGCGCGGCCGCGAGCCGGGTCTGCTGCTCGTCCGTGAGGGCGACAGCCGTACGAACGGTCGCTACCAGCCGGTTGCGCCGGGTCGCGATGTTCTTGCCGATTTCGGCGAGTCCACGCTCCAGGCTACGTCCCCGGGGGTTGGTCACGACCTCGTTGATGAGTGCGAGGCTCGGAGCCGCGACCTTGTCGGCGATCAGAGCGGAGACCAGCTCGGTCTTGCGCTCCGCCGGAAGGCGCTGGCCCGCGAGGGCGTTGCGCAGCTCGGGCTCGCCTTCGACCAGCCGGGAGAACCGGAAGAGCTCGTCCTCCAGGTCGTCCAGCGTGCCGTTCTGCTCGGCGGCCAGCGCGTAGGAGCCGATCGCGAGCTGCTCGACCGCGTCGGTCAGCTCACTGGGGCGGCTCCACTTGCGCGAGACCACGTCCTTGAGGATGGCCAGCGCCGGAGCGCTCACCTTGCCCTCGAACAGGGCCTGCGCGATGTTCGCCTTCTCCTCGCCGGGCTTCGCCGGGTCGGACAGCGCGCGGCGCAGGCCGTGCTCGCGGTCCAGCAGGTGCAGGATCTCGAGCAGTTCGGCGCCGAGCACGGTCGCGTCCGCGTTCTTCGAGAAGTTCGCGAAGTTGTCGGTGATCTCGGCCAGCGAGGCCCTGCTGACGGCGCCCGCCATCAAAGGACCTTGCTCGCGTTGGCCGCTTCGAGCTCCTCGAGGAAGCGGTCGACCACGCGGCGCTGCCGGGCCTCGTCCTCAAGGGACTCGCCCACGACACGGCCGGCCAGGTCCACCGAAAGCGCGCCGACCTCGGACCGCAGCGAGGTGAGGGCCTGGGCCCGCTCCGCTTCGATCTGTGCGCGGGCGTTCTCAACGATGCCGCGGGCCTCGACCTGGGCCTGCTCCTTCATCTCAGCGATGATCTGAGCGCCCTGCTCACGAGCCTCTTCCCGCAGACGGGCCGCCTCCTGGCGGGCGTCGGCGAGCTGAGCCTTGTAGGCCTCGAGGGTCCGCTTCGCCTCGTCTTCAGCTTCAGCAGAACGCTTCAGCCCACCCTCGATCAGGTCGGAACGCTCGTCGAGCGTCTTGACGATCTTGGGAAGAAGCTTCCAGGCGAAGAGGCCGAAGATGATCGCGAAGGCGATGGGGCCGATAACGAGCTCGGCGCCATGCGGCAGGAAGATGTTCGGCTCGTGTTCAGCCGCTTCTGCCAGGAACATGAGTGCTCCCCTCCGGGTCGTCGTGGCTTCTTACGGGAAAACGAAGGGCACGACGAAACCGAGCAGCGCGAGCGCCTCGGTCAGGGCGAAGCCGATGAACATGTTGGTGCGGATGACGTTGGTCATCTCGGGCTGGCGGGCCATGGCCTGCACACCGTTACCGAAGATCAGACCGACACCGATGCCGGGGCCGATCGCCGCGAGGCCGTAGCCGACGGCGCCGAGGCTGCCGCTGACGGTGTCTTCGGCGGCGAGAACCGTCTGAACGATGGCGCTCATTTCTTGTTTCTCCTTAGCTCGGCCGGCGAACAGTTCACCGGTCGTGGTCTGTGTTTGGGGGTCGATCCAGGAAGAACGGAGAAGCTAGTGCGCTTCCTCGTAGGCCTGGCCGATGTAGCCGGCCACGAGCATCGTGAAGATGAAGGCCTGCAGGAACTGGATCAGAAGCTCGAACGCGGTCATCACGATGGCCATCGTGAAGGACGCGGCGGAGGAGGCCATGCCGACCACGGTCGGGCTGACGAGGTACCACGCGGCGACCGAGAACACGGCGATCAGGAGGTGACCGGCGAACATGTTCGCGAAGAGCCGGATCGTCAGCGTGAACGGCCGGATGATGATGTTCGACAGCAGCTCGATCGGGGTGAGGATGATGTAGACCCACCACGGGAGGCCGGAGGGAACGGCGAGGTTCCTGAATCCGCCGACGAGACCGTTGTTCTTGAACGTCAGGTACATGTAGATGACCCAGGCGACCAGGGCGAACAGCGCGGGGAACGCGATGCGCGAGGTGACCGGGAACTGGGCCAGCGGGATGAAGGCCATGAAGTTCAGGAGCCAGATGAAGACGAACATCGCCAGGAAGTACGGGACGAACTTGTCGCCCTTCGCACCGACCATGGGACGCGCGATCTGGTCGCGCACGAAGAGGTAACCGAGCTCTCCGACGGACTGGATGCGGTTGGGGACGAGCTTCGCCTTGCTGAAAGCGGCCCAGAAGAACGCGCAGATGACCGCGCAGGCGACCACGGCGAGGAACGCCGGCTTCGTGACTTCGAACGGGCCGATGCTGAACCACGTGTCGAAGACGAAGATCTCGGGGCCCGGAGCCGGAAAGCCGCAGTGGGCCGACGACTCGAAGTGGCAGCTGTCGCCAGATGCCAGGACTACGTCAGCGATCACCGCGAGCTCCTTCGGCGTGAAGCATGTTGTCAACACCCTCGACGTTTTGGCGCGGGGCTACCCGCGAACCACGAGAAAAACCTTGTTCGGCTGGATCGCCTATTGATCCCGACCGAATCGGACATAGACCAGGTACAGAGCCGCGACCAGCCCCAGGATGATCCCGATGGGGAGGAAGACTTTCTCGGTACCGACCAGGTGGTCCACCAGCCAGCCCACACCGCCCCAGAAGAGCATTCCGGAGAGGATGATGCTGACGATCGACCAGCCCGGGTTGGGACTCTCGGGCCCCTGCGAACCGGAGCCGGAGCTTGCACTGTCCTTGTCCATGGCGAGACGGACGATAGCAGGCCATCGAAGGACTGGTCACATTGGCGTAGTCCTTTGACCAAACCCGCATCGTCGTCAGCCCCCGCCGGTACCCGAGTGCGGCTCGACGTAGAGCATCTTGGTCTTCACGAAGACCCGGATCTCGAAGAAGAGCCACACGACAGTGCAGGCGAGAACTGTGATGCCGAATGCTCGTCCGTTCATCCAGCTCGCGTCACGCAGCAACACGATCAGTCCGAACATCGCGAAGATCTTCACCAAATAGGTACCCATCGCGACCGGCATCAGCAACTGCGGGGAGACGCGGGCCGAATAGGACACCGCGATGATGCTGATTCCGAAGAAGACGAGCACCACCAGCGTTCCGATGAGGGCTCCGATGGCACCCTTCCCCCCGGCGAGGAGAGCGGCGATCACGATCGCCAGCAGTCCGGCAGCAGAGGTGGGGATGGCCGCGCCGCGGAAGATCCGGGCGTCGGAAGACTCCATGGGGGACTCCGATGGTCACTCAAAGTGTTCGTTCGTACTTCGTGAAAGCTATCACAAGCCCTGTTACCCACGGCAATTACCCCGTGGGTAACGGCGTTGGGAACAGCTCGTTAAACGGGCAGCCGCGGGCGGGGCTCGTCGCTCTCCGCACTCGCCGCGAGGGCCGCCGCGGCGGCCCTTCTGGCCCGGAGCCGGGGCCAGCCGACCATGAAGAGGGCACCGGTGATGGCCGCCACGATCGTGATCGAGACCACTCCGCGCAGATAGTTCGGCGAGTTCGGCGGGACGAAGGAGATCGCCACCATGCAGCTCCCCATCAGCCCGACCCAGCCGTACATGATCAGGACGGACTGGCGGTGGGAGTGGCCCAGGCGCAGGAGCCGGTGGTGCAGGTGGTGCTTGTCCGGCGCGAACGGGGACATGCCCTGGTTGGTGCGCCGCCAGATCGCCAGCAGCATGTCCAGGTACGGGACGACCACGACCATCGGCAGCAGGACCAGCGGCAGGAACAGCGGGTAGGTCTCGTAGGCCCGGCCGATCTCGGGGTCGAACTGCGAGGTCATCTGGATGGTCGCGGCGGCGATCAGCAGCCCGATCAGCATCGACCCGGTGTCGCCCATGAAGATCCGGGCCGGATGGAAGTTGTGCAGCAGGAAGCCCGCGCAGACGCTGACGAGGATCGCCGCGATCAGGGACGGCGGGACCAGCGAGGAGTAGGTCAGGGCGTCGGCGATGTGGTAGCCGAGCACGAACAGGGCCAGGGCGGCGAGGCCCACGACGCCCGCGGCCAGGCCGTCGAGGCCGTCGATGAAGTTGACCGCGTTGATCGTCGCGACGACCAGCAGGACGGTCAGCGGGATGCCGTAGGCCTGGCTGAGGGAGAAGGAGCCGCCGAACGGCGTCGGCAGGGTGTACATCTGCACACCGTTCATGATCAGGACACCGGCGGCGGCGACCTGGCCCGCGAACTTGGTCAGCGGGTCGATCTCCCACAGGTCGTCGGCGACGCCGATCAGCACGATCAGGCAGCCCGCCAGCAGGACGGCCGGCGCGGTCTTGGTCTGCTCGAAGACGTCACGCAGGTGGGGCAGCGAACTCGCCATGATCAGCGCCCCGGCGACCCCGCCGAACATCGCCAGTCCCCCGACCCGGGGGGTGGGGATGGTGTGGACGTCGCGGTCGCGGACCTTGGACTGGGCGCCGATCGTGATCGCGAAGCTCTTGACCGGGGACACGAGCAGATACGTGGTCGCGATCCCCGTGAGGATCACGAGCAGGTACTCCCGCATGGGCCCGTCCTTGATCGAGACAGGGCCGGACGCCCCGTCAGCCGTTGATCAGCCGTCGTTCAATGAGACGGCCGCCGCCACCCGGAGGTTGACGGCGACCGCTCGGCGATCAGGCCACTTTATGCCCAGAAGGCTAAGGAGGATGTCAGTAGCCCCGCAGGACCTCACCGCAGTTGGTGGCGATGAAGGTCGGCTGCCCCTGGTCGTTGGTTCCGTTCCGGCCGACGCAGGACTGGAAGTACATGTGCTTCCGGAAGTTCGACGTGGACAGGAAGCTCACGAACTGGCCGCCCTTGTCCTTGGTCTTCCAGAGCGTCCAGACCTCGCCGTCGTTGGGGTCGTCGTTGGTGTAGAGGATCTTCACCGCGGCGATCCGCTTGTCGGTCTTGTCGTCCCGGATCCTCACCACGACCAGCGGCCGGATGAAGTCGTTCTCCTTGGCGCCGGTCACGATGCCCCAGGCCGTCACGCCGGACGGCTGGCCGGGGGTGGTGGCCGTGGAGTAGCTGTAGGCCTTGAGGGGGGCGTCCTTCGCCCTGGCGATGCCCGCCCGCTCGGCGGCGCTCAGCTTGGCGGCCTTCTGGGTGCCGGGGACCCGGACGTTCGGGTTGTCGAACCCGACGAGCTTGCCCAGCGGGGCGAAGTAGACGAAGTTCAGGGCGCCCTTCTTGACGGTGTAGCCCTTCTTCCCCTTCTTCTTCTTGATGAGGATCTCGCGGACGAAAAGGCCCTCGGTGTAGGCGGACTTCCACGAAGCCTTGAATTTGTAGGTGTACTTCCCGTCCGCGAGCGGGTTCTTGTACACCTTCTTCTTCGGCTTGTAGCGCTTCACCTTGCAGGTGTAGCACTTCTGCTTGTAGCCCTGGTTGTTGTTGATGTCCTTGTTGATCGGCGGGCCTTCGATGGTGCCCGATCCCCCCGGACCCGGCGTCGTTCCCCGGCCGTTCCCGCGCGCTTTCGCGGTGACGAAGTGGACACCGGAATCGTCGATGTCCCAGGCCTCGATGGCGGCGAACTGGACGCCGGGCGTCCATCCGTCGCGCTTCTTGTCCTTGACCTTGAACTTCACGGTGATCTTGTCGGCGGTCACCGAGTAGGAGCCGCCGGCCTCGACGTACTTGAAGCCCTTTTTCGTGGTGAACGAGCCCTTGGGCTTGCTCGGAACTGCCGCCGCCGGCCTCTCGGAAGGAGCAGGCGGTTCTACCTTCGCCTGCGCCGCGGTCGCGAATGCGCCCGTACCGAGAATGAGGGATCCGGTCGTCAGCACGATGGTGGCGATGCGTTGCATCCAGTCACTCCCCGTACATATCCAGCATTGCCCCCGAATATTAGCGTTCATGGGATGATCGCACCGATCGTCTCGTTCATCGATGACCGGTTGCGGCCGACGGGCCGTGTTCAGGGGGTGGGCATGAGCGGCCTCAAAGGCGTCATAGCGGTTCTGACCTGCGCGGTCATCGGCACACTCTCCTTCTTCCTCACCCGTCCCGGTACCGAGGTGGTCACCGGTCCCGGGCCCACCGCTGCGGCTTCGACGGCCCCGGTGTCCTCCAACCCGGCACCCTCGACCCGGGTGCCCGGTGAGCTCGTCGGAAGCTGGGCCGGGACGGCGCTCGGCCCGAACGGCCAGCAGCAGGTGGCCCTGACCCTGAAGGACGGCGTCGTCGGCGAGGTGGTCGGCGAGTCGACCGTCCCCGGCAGCGACTGCGTCTTCGAGCTGAAGCTCGACTCCGTCGACCGCCAGGCGGTCTTCGTGACCGAGCGGACCAGGACGGGCAGCAAGTGCACCCCGTCCTCCGGCCGGATCGGCCTGGTCGACGGCGGCGTCCGCTACAGCACCCGCACCCCGGACGGCGACACCGTCTCCGGGCGCCTGTCCAAGGCCTGAGGACACTCCCTAGTAGAGGCGGATCGTCCTGTCGTTGCTGCCGGTGGCGAGGGTGCCGGTGGTCCGGGCATAGGCGAGGGCGGCGACGTAGGCGCTCTGGTCGGTGAGCGACGAGGACGCCTGCCAGGTCGAGGTGTTCCACAGGCGGGTGGTGTTGTCCCAGCCCGCCGAGGCGAGGGTCCTGCCGTCGGGGCTGAAGGCCACCGCCAGGACGGTGTCGGCGTGGTCGCCGAAGACGTGGGTGTTCTTGAGCCCGGGGACGTCCCAGACGCGGACGGTCTGGTCCTCGCTCGAGCTGGCCACCGTCTTGCCGTCGGAGCTGAAGGCCACGCCCGTCACCCCGGCCCTGTGGTCGGTGAAGGAGTGCTCCTCGCGGCGGTCCCCGACGTTCCAGATCCGGACGGTCCGGTCGAAGGCGCCGCTGGCGAGGGTCTTGCCGTCGGGGCTGAACGCGACGCCGTGGACGTCGTCCTTGTGGCCCTTGAGCGGGGCGGTCTCCTTGCCGGTCGCCGGGTCCCACAGCCAGATCGTGTCGTCGTCGGCCCCGCTGGCCAGGACCTCGCCGCCGGGGCTGAACGCCACGGACCTGACCGGGCCCTTGTGCTGGGTGAGGACGGCCCGCTTCTGGTGGGAGGTCGCGTCGATGAGCCAGACCGTCCCGTCGGTGCCGCCCGCGGCGATCGTCTTGCCGTCGGGGCTGAAGGCCAGGCTGGTCGTCTGGTTCGGGCCCGAGGCGATGGCCGTCCGCGCACGGGTGGCGGTGTTCCACCAGACGAGGCCGTCGCCGCCCGCGCTGACCAGGCGGGAGCCGTCCGGGCTGAAGGCCAGGGCCCGCACTCCCGAGGTCAGCCCGCTCAGGTACGACGGGATCGGCGCGGGGCCGGTCAGCAGCTTCTTCTCCGGCTCCCTGGAGAGGTTGACCGCGGCGGGGACGGCCGCGCTGAGCGCGGCGAGCCCGGCCAGCAGCGCGAGGTCCCTGCGGCGCCAGGTCCTCGGCCGGGCGGCCGGCAGGGCGTCGTGGGAGGTCAGCGACGGCCGGGGCGTGATCCCCTGCGGGCCCGGGGGGAAGGACGGGTGCGGCTGCGGCGGCCCCTGCGGCGGGAAGGAGGGGTGCGGCGGGAGCGGCTGCGGGGTGCCGAACCGGGGATCGGGGGCGCCGAAGCCGCCGGGGGCCGGGGAGCTCTGCCGCGGCGGCGTCCCGGGGTCCGGCGGGTCGGTGCGCGGGCCCGGGTGGAGCAGGCCGGGCGCGATCGACTCCGACGGCATCGGGAAGGCCCCGGCGGGGCTGGGCGCGGCCGAGGAGTCCGTCACGGGGACGGCCGAGAGCAGCCCGATCAGCTCGTCCACGCCGGGCCGTGCGTCGGGGTCCTTGATCAGGACGCGCGCCAGGACGTCGCCGAGCGGTCCGGCGTGCCGCGCGGGCTGCGGCTCGGAGGTGATGAGGGCCGTCAGCACCTCGATGTAGTTGGTCCCGGGGAAGGGCGGTCTGCCCTCGACGGCGCTGTAGAGGGTCGCGCCGAGCGACCAGATGTCGCCCTCGGGCGTGGCCACGGGGCTGTGCGCCTGCTCGGGGGCCATGTAGGCGGGCGTTCCCATGATCGCCCCGGACCTGGTCAGGGTGGCGTCGCCCACCAGCCGGGCGATCCCGAAGTCGGTGATGATCACCCGTCCGGGAGCGAGCAGGACGTTCTGCGGCTTGAGGTCGCGGTGCACCACCCCGAGCGCGTGCGCCTCCTTGACGGCCCCCGCCATGATCAGCCCGATCTCGACGACCCGGGCGACCGACATCCGCCCGCCCGCCTCGACGGCCTCGGCCAGCGAGGGACCGGGCACGTACTCCATGACGATCATCGGGGCGTCCTGGTGCATCACGATGTCGTGCACCGTGATGATCCCCGGATGGCTCAGCCGGGCGGCCGACCGCGCCTCGCGCACCGACCGCTTGTTGACCTGTTCCCGCTGCTCCCCCACCAGCCCCGGTGGGAGCAGCACCTCCTTGACGGCCACCTCGCGGTCGAGCATCTCGTCCAGCGCCCGCCAGACCCGCCCCATCCCGCCGGTCCCGATCACTTCAACGAGCCGGTACCGCCCGTTGACCAGATCTCCTGCCGCGCTCTCCGCCACACCCGAACGATAGCCCCGAACCATCACAAAATCCCTACGTTCCCGGACGCACCAGCCCGGCGTCGTAGGCGAAGATCGTCGCCTGGACCCGGTCGCGGAGGCCGAGCTTGCCGAGGATCCCGTTCACGTGCGACTTGACCGTCGCCGCCCCGATGCCGAGCTCGGCGCCGACCTCCGCGTTGCTGAACCCCCGGGCGACCTGGCGGAGGACCTCGATCTCCCGGGGGCTGAGCAGGGTCAGGCGGTCGTCGCCCTCCGGGGCCGCGGGACGGACGGAGCCCGTCATGAAGGCGTCGATGAGCTGGCGGGTCACGGCGGGCGAGAGCATCGCCTCACCGGCGGCGACCGTCCGGACCGCGCCGACCAGCTCCTCCGGCTCGCAGTCCTTCAGCAGGAAACCCGAGGCCCCCGCGCTGAGCGCCGCGAACACGTACTCGTCCCGCCTGAAGGTCGTGAGGACCACCACGCGCGCCGGTGATCCGGACTCCGTCAGCCGCCGGGTCGCGGTGAGCCCGTCCATTCCGGGCATCCGGATGTCCATGAGCACGACGTCGGGGGCGCACTCCCGCACCGCCCGCAGGGCCTCGACCCCGTCGCCCGCCTCGCCGACGACCTCGAGGCCGGGCTCACCCCGGATGATCGAGCAGAACCCCGCCCTGACCACGCGCTGGTCGTCGACCACGAGCACCCGGACCGTCATTCCATGACCTCCAGCAGATCCCTCATCCCGGTGAGCGCCGCCCGCGCCCGCCGCGCCACCTGGACGACCGCCTCCCGGGGATCGCCGCCCGCTCCCCCGGCCGCCGCCTCCGCGACGCTCACCAGCCCGGCCGTCTCGGTCAGGACCGTTCCCCGCAGCCCGGCGGCCAGGCGCTGCCGCTCGGTCCAGGTCACGGCGCCGATGGCCCGCCGCGCCGACTCCTCGTTCAGGACGATCCGCTCCTCCGCGCTCCGCGCCCGCAGCCCCCAGATCCGGAACGGCGCCAGGACGGCCGCCGCGGCCGCGCAGAACACCGCGAAGTAGAAGACCAAGGCTCCCACGCCCTCGCCGGGTTCCCAGTACGCGGCGGCCCCCACCGCGGCCATCGAGGCGGCGGCGAGCACCGGCACGGCGGCCGGGCCCGCGCCGTACACCAGGATCAGCTCGACCCCCCAGGCGAAGACGAGCGGCTGCGCCCAGCCCGGCGCGAGGACCCCGGCCAGGGTCAGCACCGGCCACGCCAGGCTCGCCGCCGCGCTCAGCACGGCGGCGGCCACCGGCAGGCGCGCCCGCAGCACGAGGGGAAGCGCATGGCAGCCCAGCAGGACGGCCAGCAGGACGGCGAAGCCCGCCGAGACCCCCTCCACCAGCGGTTCCGGCGGCCCGAGCGCCAGGACCAGGGGGACCACGGTCAGGACCGCGGCGAGCACCGGGTCGGCCCGCGGCCACCGCCTGACGGCGGCGGGCCGCGGCACCTCCGCCACGACCACCCAGGAGCCCGCCCCGTCCTGCCCCGCCTCCAGCCGTCCGCCGAGCCCCTCCACCCGGGCCGTCATCCCGGCGACGCCCCGACCGCCGCCCAGCCGCGGCGGCGCTCCCGCGGAGACCCCGTTGACGACCGTGACGCGGGTGCCCCCCGCACCGTGGCGGAGCACGACGCTCACCTCCTGGCCCGAGGCGTACCGCATGGCGTTGGTCAGGGACTCCTGGACCACCCGGTAGAGGACGGCCGCCGTCGCCGGGGGGAGCCGGTGCCCGTCGCCCTCGATCCGCAGCATGACGGGGAAGCCGAGCCGTCCCAGGCCCTCGCAGAGCGGCGGCAGCAGCTCGTCCAGGTCGCTGCCCGGCTCCGGTCCCACCACGCCCACGAGCTGTTCGAGCGCTGCCAGGACCTCGCGGCCGTTCTCGATCGCGATCGCCAGCGCCTCCTCGACCAGTTCCGGGTCGCGGGCGGCGGCGCCGCTGTGCACCGCGACGGCGCTCAGATGGTGCCCCGCCACGTCGTGGAGGTCCCGTGCCAGGCGTTCCCGCTCGGCCGCGGCGGCGGCCCGCTCCTCCTGCTCGATCTCCGCGAGCCGGGCCGTGGCCGCCGCCCGGCGGGCACCGCGCGCGCGGTGCGCCCGGCCGAACTGCACGACGAGCACGAACACCAGGGCGTCGACGAGGAGGGAGGCGGGGAGGTCGGCGATCCCCTCGGAGAAGGTGACGGACACCGCGTCCCCGAGCGTCACGGCGGCCAGTCCCGCGGCCGCCGTCCGGGCGTCCCGGAGCACGGCCAGCGAGTACAGGGCGATCGCGTCGGACAGCCAGAACACCGGGCCCGAGGCGGCCTCGGGGAAGGCGAGATGGGCGGCCGCGCCCACCGCCGCCACGACCGCGAGAACGATCACCGGGGCCGTCCTGCGCCAGGCCAGGGCGCCCCCCATGACGACCGCCGCCACGCCGGCCGCCGCCCACCGGGAGCCGCCCGGATCCTCGGGGAGCAGCGCCCTGCCCAGCACGAGCTGGAGCCCGACGAGGACGCCGGGCAGCACGGTGTCGCCCCAGCGTGGTCCGGCCATCCACCGACTCTACGATCCGCCGGAGCCGGGCGGATCCAACCCAGGGTGGAGTCCCGGGCCGCCCTGCGGCGAAGCGCGGTTCGGCTTCGCGCAGGAGGCGCGCGAGCCCTTCATCGACTTGAATTTCCCCATGAGGACGGCCGCTCCCATCAGTGCGGGAGACGCCGACGAGACCACGGGACGACGGAAGGAAGACGCGGCGATGACGCTGGGGAGACGACCGCTCGGTGGAGTGGTGCCCGCAGCCCAGAGCGGGCCGCGGCGGGCCCCGGTCCGCCGATGGGAGAGGACCATCCCCCGTGACGAACAACCTGAAGCCCCGTCTCGCCTCGCTCGCCCTGGCCCTCGCGGTCTCGGCGGGAGTGCTCGGCCCGGCGGCCGGGGCCAGCGCCAGGGAGGCGCGGCCCACGGTCTCCGTGACCGCCCAGGCCGGGACCACGGCCGTCCAGCACGCGACGGCGACCACCGCCCCGGCCGCGGCCCCGGCCGCGGCCGGGGCCGAGAAGGCCCCCGCGAGCAGCACCACCGACGCGGCCAAGCGGGGCAAGTGGGGCGAGGCCCTGAAGGCCATCAAGAAGCTCCTCAAGAAGCTCCCGACCAAGAAGCTGAAGGCCGGGATCAAGGCCGCCAAGAAGGGCAAGGCCGCGGTCAAGGCCTGGTACAAGAGCCTGTCCTGGAAGTGGCGCGCGACCCTCTGGATCGCCATGAAGATCGCCGGAGACTCGGCCTGGGACGCCCTGATCCACGTCCTGCTCAGCTGGACCAAGTAACAACCCCTCGCGGGAGGCCCGGAGCGTTCCGGGCCTCCCCGCCATCGGTGAGGAGCGGAGAAATGATCACGACCAAGACGGTGCGGGCGACGGGCGGCGTGCTGCTCGCCGTGCTGTTCCTCTGCTGGATCGCCTTCCACGACGCCCCGGCCCTGGAGGCCGCCCAGGGATGGCTGGGCGCCGGCGGCGCCCTGCTCTGCTTCTGGGGAGTCGCCGAAGGCCTGCTCAAGGGCGAGAACCGGGCCAACCTCGCCCTGTTCACCCTGCTCGGTGTCTTCCTCACCGGGTACGCGTTCTTCCAGTTCACGAGCTGAGGAGCCTTCATGCTCGAGGTCCGCGATCTCTCCAAGGGATATGGGAAACGCCGGGTCGTGGACGAGCTGTCGTTCACCGTCCGGCCCGGTGTGGTGACGGGCTTCCTCGGCCCCAACGGGGCGGGGAAGTCGACCACCATGAAGATGGTCATGGGCCTGGTCCGTCCCGACGGCGGCCGGGTCACCGTCGGCGGGGTGCCTTACGCCTCGCTCGACGACCCGGTGCGGCGGATCGGCGCGCTCCTGGACGCCGGCTGGATCCAGCCGACGGTCTCCGCCCGGACCAACCTGCGGTGGGCCGCCGCGCTCGGCGGCGTCCCCGCCGGACGGGTCGAGCAGGTCCTGGACCTGGTCGGCCTCGCCCACGCGGGGAACCGGAAGGTGAAGGGCTTCTCACTCGGCATGCGCCAGCGGCTGGGCATCGCGATGGCCCTGCTGGGCGACGCCCCCGTCCTGATGTTCGACGAGCCGATGAACGGCCTCGACCCCGAGGGCATCCGCTGGATCCGGCGGCTGCTCAAGACCTTCGCCGCCGAGGGGCGGACCGTGCTGGTCTCCAGCCATCTCCTCTCCGAGCTCGCGCAGGCCGCCGACGAGGCCGTCGTCATCGGCGCGGGACGGCTCATCGCCCACCGTCCGGTGCGCGAGCTCGTGGCCGAGGTGCCACGCGGCCCCGTCCTGGTGACGGCGCCCGAGGCCGACCGGCTCGCGCGTCTGGTGATGGACCGGGGCCTGCTGGTCACCGCGGTCGCCCCCGGCACCTTCACGGTCGGTGACACGACCCCGGCCTGGATCGGCGAGCTGGCCTGCGCCCACCGCATCGCCGTCCACGAACTGAGGCAGGAGGTCGGATCGCTGGAGGACGCCTACTTCGCGATGACCGCCTCGTCGACCGAGTACCGGGGCGGCGCCCCGGAGAACAGGAGCGCATCGTGAACCGGCTCGTCAGGGCGGAACGCCTCCGGCTGGCCTCGCACCGGTCGACCTGGGGGTCGCTGCTCCTGTGCACGGTCCTCGGCCTGGGGATGGCCGCCATCGTCGGCACCACGCCGGCGGAGGACGGCCCGATCGAGATGCCGGACGTCCTGCTGGGGATCGCGCTCTGCCAGACGGTCCTGCTGGTGCTGTCCGTCCTCTCCGTCACCGGCGAGTACAGGGCCGGCACCGTCCGGCTGGCGTTCCAGGCGGTCCCCCGGCGGTGGCCTGTCCTCGCCGCCAAGGCCCTGGTGATGGGCGCCCTGAGCGCGGCGGCCGGGTTCGTCCTCGCGACGGCCTCGGTCCTCCTGGTCCGGCTGGTCGCGGCCGAGGGCACCGCACCGGCCCTCGACACCGCCACCTGGCGTCAGATCCTGGTCGTGCCGCCGGTCTTCGCCCTGACCGCGGTCATCGGCGTCTGCGTGGGCGCCCTCTGCCGCAACTCCGCCGCGGCCGTCAGCGTCGCCCTGGTCTGGTCCCTGGCCGCCGAGAGCCTCCTGGCCCTCGTCCCCGGGCCCGGTGCGGCCCTGAGCCGCTGGGCCCCCTTCACCGTCCTGACCTCCCTCATCGACCCCGCCACCACCTCCTCCGTCCCCGGCGGCCCTCCCGGTTCCCTCCTCTACGCCGCCCTCCTCACCGCCGCCCTCCTCACCGCCGCCGCGGCGCTCCTCCGCCACCGCGACGCCGCCTGAACCGGCACGGAAGCATCACCCGAGAGGCGGGCCCCATCCCGGGGCCCGCCTCTTCACGCCGGGTCGAGGAGCCGCTGGAACTCCTGGCTCGGGGGGACGCCGAGCTCGGTGTGCAGGAGACGGGCGTAAGCACGGTAGGCGCGTTCGGCGCGGGGGCGGTCGGCCCTGGCCAGATGGGCGGCGGCCAGGACGCGGTGGGAGCCCTCGCTGAGGGCGTCGATGGCCTGGGCGCGGGAGGCGATCTCGATCGCGGCCGCGACGTCGCCGGCGCGCAGCAGGCCCGCCGCGAGGTCCTGGAGGGCCAGCAGCCTGAGCTGGTCCCAGCGCTCGCGGGCGCCGGTCACCTCATCGGAGTCCCAGCCGGGCAGCAGGGGGCGGGACAGGACCTCCCAGCCGTCCGGGAGGCCCGCGGGAGAGATCCGGGACAGGGAACGGGCCAGGGCCTCGGCCTCCCCGACGTCCACCGTGACGCCCTCCGCCAGCGTCACGGTCATGGCCCCCGCCTCCAGAAGACGGCCGCCCGTCGCCGTCCCGACCCGCCAGAGGAGCTGGCGGAGCCGCTTGGCGGAGTTCTCCGCGGTGACGTCCGGCCACATCCGCTGCTGGAGCGATCTCCGGGACGCCCGGCCGCCGCCGAGGAAGACCTGGATGACCAGCTCCGCCGGATACTCCGCGAGCGCCACCTCCGTCCCGGCGATGGAACAGGCGAAGCCGTCCAGCAGGCGGAGCTCCACCCGGTCTCCGCCCACGGACATCGTTCCCCCCGTCACCACTCGAGTCCGATCAGTCCGTAGGGGAGTCTCTCGTTCCTCTTGATGAACTCGGCTCCCTCCACGACGCCGGTCTCCAGCAAGAAGTTGCGGCCGCTGGCGTCCCCCGCGAGCTGGGAGGGCGGTTCGATGTTCTCCTCGTGGAGCAGCCGCTTGACGAACCGGCCGTCGAGCGAGATCCGCTCCACGTCCCTCGGCGTTCCCGTGGGGCCGTTGCCGTCGGCCTCCCCGCAGCCCTCTCCCTCGGGTTCCCCCGCACCGGATCCGCTCTCGGGCGGCGGCGTCCCGTCCTCCGAGGAGGAGCTGCTCCGGCACAGGACCGAGGTGATCCTCGGCTCCATGACCGCGACGACGGACGTCCCGTCCGGGTCGATCACCACCTGGCCGAGCGAACGATCCTTGCCGCCGGTCACCGGCAGCCTCGTGGACGCCTGGAACAGGTCTCCCGTGCCGGTGCCGAGCTTCCAGAGCGCCAGTTCCTCCTCCTCGCGCGCGCCCACGAAGTACAGGGCGCCGTCCGGGCCCCAGGCGAGGTCGACCACGCCGCCGGTCTCTCCCCTGTACTCGACCGTGACGTCGCGCTCGAGGTCGTGGAGCACGATCCGGCCCCGGTCCTCCTCGCACGTCTGGAGCGCGACCGCGAGCCAGCGGCCGTCCCGCGACCACGCCGTCGGCGAGGTGCCCAGCCAGTTCCCCGCGCCGAGCCCCTCCGCCACGGGGACGAGCTCCGTGATCCGGCCCTCGGCGGACACCGAGACGCGCGAGAAGGAGATCGCCTCGCAGTCCTCGGTCTGCCGCTCCTCCGTCACGATGAAGCTCCTGCCGTCGCCGCGGCCGGTCAGGCCGCTGAACATCGTTCCGGGACGCGCGGGATCCCGGGAGTCGGTCACCGCTCCGGTCCTGGTGTTCCTGATCTCGAGGACCGTGCGGTCCATGTCCTCCGAGACCGAGCGGACGTCCGCGTAGAAGCCGGGGGCGCCGGCGGGGATGCGCAGCACCTCATGGGACTTCGCCTTCGTGTACCAGCCGAAGGCCGCCAGCACGAGCAGGACGCAGAGCGCGGCCGCCAGCGGTGCCAGGCCGAGGGGGAGGGAGAACCGGCGCCTCACGGCCGGCAGCGCCCCGGGGGGCCGCTCGGGGACGAGGTCCGCCGCTTCGCCGAGGGCCTGGGCCAGCCGCCTTTCGAGATCCGTCATCGCTGTTCCCCCAGTTCCCTGGCGAGTGCCTGCAGAGCCCGGGCGAGGGTGGACCGGGCGGTGCTCGCCCTGATGCCCATCGCCTCGGCGATCTCCTCGTCGGCGAGATCGATGTAGTAACGCAGGACCAGGGCCTCGCGTTGCCGTCCGGGGAGGCGGGTCAGCGCCCGGAGCACCTCGCGCCTGTCCTCGCCGAGGATGGCCTCCGACTCCGCCGACCAGATCTCGGCCGCCGGGGCCGCGCGTTCCCTGAGGAAGGCGAGCTTCCTGCGCCGGAGCACCGAGCGGCAGCCGTTCAGGACCGCCGACCGAACGTAGGCGAGCAGCTTCGTCTCGTCCCGCAGGTCCGGCATCGAGCGCTGGAGCCGCACGAAGACGTCCTGGACGACGTCCTCGGCGCTCGCCTCGTCGCCGACCAGCAGCACGGCCATCCTGATCAGGCCGTTCAGGTTCTCCCTGTAGAGCGCGGTGAGCGCGCTCGTGTCCGCGGGGGCCTTCACCGCGCCCGCCACCACCGTCCCGGTCTGCCCGAACATGCACAAGTGACGCACAGCGGTCGTGATCCGCTGCTTCCGAAACGGAAGATTCTCACGCCCCTCCCGAACGACGGAACCCCGGACGCCACAGAGGTGACGTCCGGGGTTCCGGGGAGGTGACTAGCCGAGGATGCGGGTGCCCCGGTAGTAGGTGCGCCAGCCGCCGCACTTCGACGCGCGGAACTTCAGCTTGCCGTTCTTGCGGTACTGGGTGCCGCGGCACTCGCGGATGCTCAGCGCGTAGCGGTAGTAGGAGTGCTGGCCGCCCGTCGCGGTCCCCCGGCGGTTGCGGGTGTTCCAGGCGTAGTAGGACTCCCAGTTGCCGTCGGCGTCGTAGAACTTCAGCTGGATGGCGGCGAGACGGCCGTCGTGGGCGTTGGTGTCCGTGATGTTGTACCGGACGAGGGCGGTGGGCTCGCCCTTCCAGCGCGAGGGCCTGAAGGTGCCGTTGGCGGTCACGCCCGACAGGGACTTGGCGGTGCGCCAGCCGTGGGTACCGCTCGGGATCGCGGAGGCGGGACCACCGGTGACGACCAGGGCGCCGGCGGCCATCACCGTCGCGACACCGATCTTCATGAACTTCGAGGGCATGCTGTCCTGCTCCTTCGTGGGGGGTTGGCCCGGTGCCCCCTGGCACCGGGCCCTAGGTGCTGCTAGTAGAGCTTCTTCCAGGCGCCGACCTTGGCGGCCTTGCCGGAAGAGGAACGGACCAGGACCTCACGGACCTGGAGGTGCTTGGCCGCCGAGGACGACCAGCTGCCGTAGCAGATCTTGTACTTGAAGTCGGCCGGGTTGTGCGTGCCCGCCGGGCCGTAGGTCAGGAAGCGGTACTTCGAGCTGCGCCACTTGCCGCTCCAGGACCGGAACTGGACGCCTGCGGTCCAGCCGTTCTTCTTCGTGTCGATGTAGCAGAGCTTGACCTTGACCTTGCTGGCGCCGGTCCGCTTGTAGGTGCCGTAGCCCTTGATCGTGCGGAAGGGGCTGCCCTTCGGGCCGTTGAAGGTCGACCAGCTCTTGGTCGCACGAGCACTGGACGAGGCGTTGGCGGGGGACGCCAGGCCGACGCCGCCGAGCAGGAGCGCGGTCGTCACGGTCACAGCAGCGATACGCCGCATGTTCTCTCCCTGGTCAGAACGATGTTGCTGGAGGAACGTTAGCGACTTCCGAAAGATCATCTTTATTGCCGCAATATCCGCCGATTTGACGTGGCCCAAAGTGGTCCTCTTCTCGAACCTCAGAGGGCCCCGGAGCGTCAAAAGATGGATGCAAAATCACGAGGTTGCTTGAACACTGGAGTATTCAGGCGGTCTGAGCTGGTGAAATACCGAGCGCTAGCGCCGGATACAGATCCAAAACCCAGTTGCATGTGATGATGCTCACACTTTCCGGAAGATCGCGTTTCGGAAGCCGCACGGTCACCCCCGCGGACGGGGGAGACTGCGATGAGTGATGATGCCGCGCCTGTCCCCCCGTTCCGGCATCGCGGTCGCCGCCGCGGTGCTGGTGCTGGCCGGGCTCCCGCTGCTCGCCGGCGGGGGGCGGTCACCCGAGGGGAGCATCCCCACCTACGACGCCGTCCTGTCGGTGCGGACGGACGGGACCGTGCACGTCAGGGAGGCGTTCACCTTCGACTACGCGGGCGTCGAGCGGCACGGGCTGCTCCGCGAGATCCGCTACCGCAAGGGGAACCGCGTCTACCGGATCACGAACCTGAGCGTGGCCAGCTCCACGCGCGCGCCCGTCAACGTGAAGCGGCGGACCTTCGCCCACCGTGAGCAGGTGCGGATCGGGGCCGGGCACTCCGTCAGCGGACGGCACGCCTACGTGCTGACCTACGACGTGCACGGGGCGTTCTCCCGGCGCCACGGCCGCGACGAGTTCCTCTGGGACGCCCTCGGCACCCGGTGGTCGGTGCCGGTCTCGGAGGCCGCGGTGCGGATCGAGGCGCCCGCCCCGTTCGGCTCCGGCTGCCTCGCCGGACGCCCCGAGGCCCTGACCCGCTGCGTGCGACATGCCCTGACCCCGAACGTCACCGACTTCACCCAGATCGACCTGCGGCCCGAGGAGGGCATGACGGTCCGGGCCGCCTTCCGGCCGGGAGCGCTGCACCCGCCCCCGCCGTCCTCCGCGCCCGCCCACTTCGGCTTCACGGTCAGGGGCCCCGTCGCGGTCCTGGCAGCGATGGTCCTCGCCCTGCTGGTGCGGCCGCGCAGGCTGCGCGAGGCGCGCCTGCCGCTGATCGGCGCGGGAACCGTCCTGATCCTCTGGGACGCCGTCGCCGACATGGTCCCCGGTGGCTTCTGGTTCGTCTCCGTCGGCGACCCGAGCCTCTACGGCCTGGCTCTCGTCACCCTGGCCCTGCCGCCCTGGCGCGGGCGGCGCGGACCCCGCCCTCAGGAGGACTGAGGGCCGTCGGCGGGCTTGTCGAAGGAGATCGCGGCCTCGTCGCCGGACGGCTTGTCGAAGGAGATCGCCGGCTCGTTCGCGGCGGCCTCGGCCTCGGTCCCGGCCCAGGGGTCGGCCTCGTCCTCGAGGTTCTCGTCGCGCAGCAGCACGCCGCAGACCGCGCGGATCTTGTCCTCGGCGATCACGCCGCGGCGCATCAGCTTCGGCAGGGTGCCGGTCAGGTCGACGATCGACGACGCGTCGCCGGTGCCGGCCTCGCCGCCGTCCAGGTAGACCGCGACGTTGTCGCCCAGCATCTGCTCGGCCTCGTCGACCGTCCGCGCGGCGGGCGCGCCGGACAGGTTCGCCGAGGAGACGGCCAGCGGCCCGGTCTCCTTCAGCAGCTCCAGCGTGAGGTCGTGCAGCGGCATCCGGACCGCGACGGTCCCCTTGGTCTCGCCGAGGTCCCACGACAGGTTCGGGTTCGCCCGGCAGATGATCGTCAGCGCGCCCGGCCAGAACTCGTCGATCAGGTCCTGGCCGTAGGGGCCGAGGTCCTCGATGAGGGCGGTCGCGGCGCGCACCGAGCCGACCAGGACGGGCGGCGGCATCTCGCGCCCGCGCACCTTGGTGTCGAGCAGCTTCT
Source organism: Actinocorallia longicatena (assembly GCF_039534125.1). Taxonomy (NCBI): domain Bacteria; kingdom Bacillati; phylum Actinomycetota; class Actinomycetes; order Streptosporangiales; family Thermomonosporaceae; genus Actinocorallia; species Actinocorallia longicatena. Next base: position 84,497 of record NZ_BAAAUV010000024.1, read on the forward strand.
GGACGGCCGAGGGGGTGAAGGCGTCGGCGGCGATGCCGTAGACGGTGTCGGTGGGGAGGACCACGACCTCACCGCGGCGCAAAGAGGTGGCGGCGTCCGCGACGCCCCTGCTGCGCTCGATCGGGTCCGAGCAGTCGTATCGGCGGCTCATGCGGCAATCTCCCTGTACGGCTCTGCTAGTGCTACTACTCGGTGGTCAGCCGGGCCGTGACGAACCGGTCCCGGTCGGTGAGGTCGCGGCGGTTGCGCTGATCGCGCCAGCCGTTCTCCTCGGAGAAGATCCAGTAGACGGGTGCGCCCTGCAGATCACTGTGCTCGACCGCGATCACTCCACCGGGGCGCAGCAGCCGACGCGCCGTCGCCTCGACGATCCGCATCGCGTCGAGCCCGTCGTCGCCGCCGCCCCACAGGGCGCGGGCGGGGTCGTGGTCGCGCACGTCGCGCGGCACGTACTCCCACTCGCTCATCGGGATGTAGGGCGGGTTGGACACCACCAGGTCGACCTGGCCGTTGAGCTCGGTCAGCGCGTCGGCGAAGTCCGCGTTGTGCAGCGTGACCTGGCCGCGCTCGTCGAGGTTCTTGATGTTGCGGGACGCCCACTCGTGCGCGCCGGGGTCCAGCTCGACGGCGTGCACCCGGGCCTGCGGGACCTCCTGGGCGATCGACAGGGCGATCGCACTGGAACCGGTGCCGAGGTCGACGACCACGGGATCGGCGACGTCCATGTCGCGGAGCACGTCGATGGCCCAGCCGGCCATGACCTCGGTCTCGGGGCGCGGCACGAACACGCCGGGCCCGACCATGAGCTCGAGATAGCGGAAGTAGGCGCGGCCGGTGATGTGCTGGAGCGGCTCGCCGGCCTCGCGGCGGGCGATGCCCTCCCAGTACCGGGCGTCGAAGGCGCTGTCGGGAAGGGTGTGCAGCGCGCCGCGGGTCACCCCGTGGATCGACGCCGCGAGCTCCTCGGCATCGGCTCTGGGCGACGCGACACCGGCTTCGGCCAGTCGTGCCGTCGCCCGAGCGATCTCATCGAGGAGCAATGTCATTTCTCTACTGCTGAATCTCGTCCAGCCTGCGTTCCATGTCGGCGTCAACGAGCGCCTGAATGACGGCGTGCAGGTCACCGTCCATCACCTGGTCGAGGTTATACGCCTTGAACCCCACCCGGTGGTCGGAGATGCGGTTCTCCGGGAAGTTGTAAGTACGAATCCGCTCAGAACGGTCGACCGTCCTGACCTGTGCCTTGCGTTCGGCCGAGGCGGCGGCGTCCGCCTCCTCCTGCTTGATCGCCAGCAGCCGGCTGCGGAGGACGCGCAGGGCCGACTCCTTGTTCTGGAGCTGGCTCTTCTCGTTCTGGCAGCTCACGACCACGCCGGTCGGCAGGTGGGTGATCCGGACCGCGGAGTCGGTGGTGTTGACCGACTGGCCGCCGGGGCCGCCGGAACGGAACACGTCGATGCGCAGGTCGTTCATGTCGATCTGGACGTCGATGTCCTCGGCTTCGGGGGTGACCAGCACGCCCGAGGCGGAGGTGTGGATGCGGCCCTGCGACTCGGTGGCCGGGACGCGCTGCACACGGTGCACGCCGCCCTCCCACTTGAGCCGCGACCAGGCGCCGTCCTTCGATTTCACCGCGACCGTGACGTTCTTGAACCCGCCGAGGTCCGAGAGCTGGGAGTCGATGATCTCGGTCTTCCAGCCGACGCGCTCGGCGTACCGGGTGTACATGCGGAACAGGTCGGCCGCGAACAGCGCCGACTCCTCGCCGCCCTCCCCGGACTTGATCTCGAGGATGACGTCCTTGTCGTCGTTGGGGTCGCGCGGCACCAGCAGGCGCCGCAGCTCCTCCTCCAGCTCGACGATCTTGGCCTCGAGGCTCGTGACCTCCTCGGCGAAGGACTTGTCCTCGTGGGCGAACTCGCGGGCCGCCTCGAGGTCCTCGTGGGCCGTCTCGAGCACCTTGTACGTCTCGACGATCGGGCGCAGATGGGCGTACCGCTTGCCCAGCTCGCGCGCCTTCGCCTGGTCGGCGTGGACCGCCGGGTCGCCGAGCGCCAGCTCGATGTCACCGTATTCGCGAAGGAAGTCGTCGAGATCGATGTTCACTGCTCGTCCTTAGGTGGCTACGGACCGTGGAGGTGGAGAACAGAAGGAGAGCCTGGCCGAGCGGCCAGGCTCTGCCAGCTGTCTACTTGTCCGCGGCCTTCTTGCCGAAGCGCGCCTCGAAGCGGGCCACGCGGCCGCCGGTGTCGAGGAGCTTCTGCTTGCCCGTGTAGAACGGGTGGCAGGCGGAGCACACGTCGGAGCGGATGACGCCGCTCTCCACCGTGCTGCGCGTGGTGAACGTCGCGCCGCACGTGCAGGTCACCTCGGTGACGACGTACTTCGGGTGGATATCAGCCTTCATGGAAGATCCCTTTCGAGACGGCCGCCGGGTCGGACTCCGTGGATCGGGAGCCGGGAACCGGGACCTGTGAGCATCCTCAAGTATGCCGGATACCGGAACGTGCCTCGGCCTGCCCCTATTCCTTGAGGTAGGCCAGCACCGCCTGGACCCTGCGGTGGCCGTCGCCGCTGGCCTGGAGGCCCAGTTTGGCGAAGATGTTGGAGATGTGCTTCTCCACCGCGCCCTCGGTCACGACCAGCCTGCGCGCCAGGGCCGCGTTGGACAGGCCCTGCGCCATGAGGTCGAGGGTCTCGCGCTCGCGGGGCGTCAGGTCCTTGAGGGGGTTGCGGCCGAGGAGCTGGGCCACGACGTCGGGATCGATCACGGTTCCGCCGGCCGCGACGCGCCGGACGGCGTCCAGGAACTCCTCGACGTCCGAGACGCGCTCCTTGAGCAGGTAGCCCACCCCGCGCGCGCCGCCGCCGATCAGCTCGGTCGCGTACTGCTCCTCGACGTACTGCGACAGCACCAGCACCGGGGTCGGCCGGACGGCCAGCGCCGCCTTCAGGCCCTCGTCGGAGAAGCTCGGCGGCATCCGGACGTCGGTGATCGCCAGATCGGGGGCGTGCTCCCTGACGGCCGCGACCAGCCCGGCGCCGTCCCCGGCCGCCGCGACGGTCTCGATCCCCTCGTCGGCGAGGAGCCGGACGAGGCCCTCCCGCAGCAGCACCGAGTCCTCGGCGATCACAACCCTCATGAGGCCATCATGCACGCCTACCAGGAGCAGGGAAGCACGACGGTGATCGTCGTGCCCTCGCCGGGCGGGCTGACGACCGACAGGGTCCCGTCGATCGTCGCGGCCCGGTCGGCCAGGCCCGACAGGCCTCCCCCGTGGGTGATCCGGGCCCCGCCGCGGCCGTTGTCGGTGATCGACACGGTGACCTGTTCGCCCGTCCGCTCGGCCCTGACCAGGGCCTCGGTGGCCTCGGCGTACTTGGCGACGTTGGTCAGCGCCTCCGCGACCGTGAAGTAGGCGATCGACTCGACGACCGCGGGCGGCCGCTCGGCGACATCCACGATGATCTCCACGGGGACCGGCGCCCGTGCCGCGAGCGAGGACAGCGCGGGGCTGAGCCCCCGGTCGGTGAGGATCGCCGGGTAGATCCCCCGGGCGAGGTCGCGCAGCTCGGCGATGGCCGCCCTGGCGCCGCTGTGCGCCTGCTCGATCAGCTCCCTGGCCGCCTCGGGGTCGCTGCTCAGCTTCGACCTGGCCCGCCCGATGTCCATGGCGACGGCCAGGAGCTGCTGCTGGGCGCCGTCGTGGAGGTCGCGTTCGATCCTGCGGCGCTCGGCCTCGGCGGCGTCCACCCCGCGGGCCCTGGACGCCTTCAGATGGGCCGTCTGGGCCTTCAGCGCCTGCTTCTCCGACGGGGCCAGCAGCGCCGTGGACAGGGCCACGTGCAGCATTCCCAGACCCTTCACGACGTAGAGCATCACGATGGTCCCGAGGACGCCCACCGGCATCCACAGCAGGCCCTTCCAGAACGTGTCGAACTGGTAGTAGACGGTCGGGCTGCCCAGGGAGACCTGCGGCGCGTCGCCGCCCGTCGCGGCGATGACGGGCATCAGCAGCGACATCACGCAGAAGCTCCACCCGACGGCCGCCACCACGAAGTACCCGAACGACAGCGGGATCCTGATCACCTGGAAGGCCAGGTCCTTCCAGGTCGCCGGGTCGGTCAGAATGACCCGGGCCCGGCCGAGCAGCCCCCGCGCGGCCGTCCTGCGGTAGGGATCGCCCAGCTTCACCCGGTACACGAACTCGATCACCCGCCGGTCGAGGATCGAGCAGTACCGCAGGGCCAGGAAGAGCAGCGCCCACAGCAGCACGCCCACCCAGATGATCGTCAGCGCTCCGGCCAGCGGGATCCCCCCGGCCAGCCCGACGAACCAGGCCAGCCCCAGCACGCTGCTCAACGGCAGATAGAGGGCCCCCAGCCACACGGACCTGTCCCTGACCAGCTTCAGCGGTGTCACCCGGACCCCCTCGTTCCCAACTCCACGCCCCCAGCCTCCCGCCCCCGGCCCTCCACCGCCATGGAGCGTCCATCCGATCCCCCGGTGGGGTTAACCCCCGCCCCGACGCGGGAAGGCCCGCCTCCTGGTGCGGAGACGGGCCTTCACCGGTGGAACGTGAGCCGGACTAGTCGTCGCGGTTCGCCACCGTGGTCTTCTGGACCTGGAGGAGGAACTCGGCGTTCGACTTGGTCTCCTTCATCTTCTCGAGAAGGAGTTCCAGCGCCTGCTGGGTGTCCAGGGCGTGCAGGACGCGGCGGAGCTGCCAGACCACCCGCAGTTCCTCGGGGGCCATGAGGATCTCCTCCTTGCGGGTCGAGGACGCGTCGACGTCCACGGCCGGGAAGATCCGCTTGTCCGCGAGCTGGCGGGAGAGCTTGAGCTCCATGTTGCCGGTGCCCTTGAACTCCTCGAAGATCACTTCGTCCATGCGCGAGCCGGTCTCGACCAGCGCGGTGGCCAGGATCGTCAGGGAGCCGCCGTTCTCGATGTTGCGCGCGGCGCCGAAGAACCGCTTCGGCGGGTAGAGCGCGGTCGAGTCGACACCACCGGACAGGATGCGGCCCGAGGCGGGGGCGGCCAGGTTGTAGGCGCGTCCCAGGCGGGTGATCGAGTCCAGCAGCACGACCACGTCGTGACCCAGCTCCACGAGGCGCTTGGCGCGCTCGATGGCCAGCTCGGCGACCGTGGTGTGGTCCTCGGCCGGACGGTCGAAGGTCGAGTGGATGACCTCGCCCTTCACCGACCGCTGCATGTCGGTGACCTCTTCCGGACGCTCGTCCACCAGGACGACCATCAGGTGGCACTCGGGGTTGTTCTTGGTGATCGCGTTCGCGATGGACTGCATCACCATCGTCTTGCCGGCCTTGGGCGGCGAGACGATCAGACCGCGCTGGCCCTTGCCGATCGGCGACACGAGGTCGATGATCCGCGTGGTCAGGATGCCGGGGTCGGTCTCCAGGCGCAGGCGCTCCTGCGGGTACAGCGGGGTGAGCTTGGAGAACTCGACGCGGCCGCGGGCCTGCTCGGGCTCCATGCCGTTCACCGTGTCGAGACGCACGAGGGCGTTGAACTTCTCGCGGCGCTCGCCGTCGCGGGCCTGGCGGACCGCACCGGTGATGACGTCGCCCTTGCGCAGGCCGTTCTTGCGGACCTGGGCGAGCGAGACGTAGACGTCGTTCGGGCCCGGCAGGTAACCGGTGGTCCGGACGAAGGCGTAGTTGTCGAGGATGTCCAGGATGCCCGCGACGGGGATCAGGACGTCGTCGTCGGCGACCACGGGGTCGGCCTCGTAACGGTCGCGGCCCGTGCCGGTGCCGCGGCCCCGGTTGCGCTCGCGGAAACGGCGCCCGCGACGGCCGCCGCGGTCGTCGTCGTCCTGGCCGCCGTGCTGGCCGCCACCCTGCTGACCGCCCTGGTTGCCCTGGCCGCCCTGGTTGCCGCCCTGCTGGCGATCCTGGCGGTCACGGCGGTCGCCGCGGTCACCACGCTCGCCGCCCTGACGCTCTCCGCCCTGACGCTCGCCGCCTTCGCCACCGCCCTGCGAGCCGCGCTCGCTGCCGTTCCGGTCGCTGTTGCGGTCCCTGCGGTCCCGGTCGCGGCCGCCACGGCTGCGCTGACGGCCCTCGCGCTGCTGGCCGCCCTCACCGCCGCCCTGCTGCTCCTCGGAGCCCGCGGGACGGTCGGCGACCGTCCGCTCGGCCTGCCGGTCGGGCGCGGGCTTCTCCGCCACGGCCACTGTCTTGGTCTCGGAGGTCACCTGGTCCTCGCCGTCCTCGCGCTGAGCGGCGGAGGTCCGGGCGCGTCGCGCGGGCCGCTCCACAGCCTTCTCGGCCGTGCTCTCGGTCGCCTTCTCGGTCTTGGCCTCGGCCTTGACACCGGCAGCTCCCTGACCGCCGGCGGCTGGGCCGCCCTGCTTCTCCTGAATGGCAGCGATGAGCTGGCTCTTACGCATCCCGGTCGTGCCGCTGATGCCGAGCTGCGACGCGAGCGTCTTCAGTTCAGGAAGCACCATGGCGGACAGGCCGGTGCCGGTCCGGCGCCGCTTGGGGGCGGGCGCGTCCGCGGCCGCGTCGTTCAGCAGTTCGCTGGATTCGCTCACTAAGGGTCCTTCCCAGGGAGCGGGCCTGTATCGGGTGTCCTGCCCGATCAGCCCGGTGATTCGATCCGGCGGGGGCGCCGAATCCGGCGATCATGTGATCGCCGAAAGGAATTTCTGGATACAGCCAGATGATCGCGGACTCGTCCCCAACGAATTCAGAGTTGAAGAAGGTGCACAGGCGCATCGGCAATGCCGACGGGCACATGGCCCCGAGCGGGGCATCTGGTGCGGCTTCCAGCCTAACACCACCAGCGTGCACTTGAATTCCTTGAGGTCAGCGTGTCCGCGAATCGTTCGACCGAACGCGGGCTCCTTCAGGAGCGACGTTCAGTGGGCGTATGTTCCACCCATTACCCAGGTTCTGGGCAATCGATTCACTTTGTGATGCGCCTGTGAACGCCAGGACAGTGGGCCCCGCCCCGGAGATCACGGCCGGAATGCCCGCCGCCCGCAGCCGGTCGACCAGTGCCAATGAGGCCGGCATCGCCGGTTCCCGGTAGGCCTGGTGCAACCGATCTTCGGTCGCGTCCAGCAGCACGTCGTTGCCCATCTTGCTGGTGAGAGCGGCAATGAGCAAGGCCGCGCGGGCAGAATTCGCCGCCGCATCGTGATGGGTGATCGTTTCCGGTAGCAGCCCGCGTGCCCGTTTGGTGTCGAGACGGGTGTCCGGCACGAACACCGTGACCTCCCGTTCCAGGTCCAGACGGACGACTTGAGGGCCGTCCGGGCGGGTCCAGGCGATCGTCAGGCCGCCCTCGAGACACGGCGCGACATTATCCGGATGACCTTCGATTTCCGTGGCGAGACCGAGTGCGTCGCCGAAGCGGGCGCCGTCCGGATGGAGCGCCTTCGCCGCGATGATCCCCGCGACGATCGCCGCCGACGAGGATCCCATGCCTCTGCTGTGCGGAATCCGGTTCACACATGTGAGCCGAACGCCCTTCGGTTCCGAGGCGGATCCGATCCGCTCCCAGGCCTGCCGGAAAACCCTGACGATCAGATGCTTCTCGCCGAGATGGGCGAGTTCCTCGCCCTCTCCGCTGATCTCGATCTCCACGGGACCGTCGATCGGCTCGACGGTCACCTCGTCGCGGTACTCCAGGGCGAGGCCCAGGGAGTCGAAGCCCGGCCCCAGGTTGGCGCTGGTGGCCGGGACCTCGACGGTGACGCTCCGGATCATGCGAGGCCGAGCGCGGAGGCCGCGGCGTGGGCGTCGACCTTGACGGTCGTCGGCGCGGGAGCGCCCGAGATCGCCCAGTCGGGGTCCTTGAGGCCGTTGCCCGTGACGGTGCACACGATCCGCTGCCCGGCCGCCAGGACGCCCTGCTCGCGCGCCTGGAGCAGCCCCGCGACGGACGCGGCGGAGGCGGGCTCGACGAAGACGCCCTCCTCGCGGGCCAGCAGCCGGTAGGCCGCCAGGATCTGCCGGTCGGTGACCGCGTCGATCGCGCCGCCGGACTCGTCCCTGGCCGCGGCGGCCAGGTCCCAGGAGGCGGGGTTGCCGATCCGGATGGCCGTCGCGATGGTCTGCGGGTTGAGCACCGGGCCGCCGGCGACGAACGGAGCCGCCCCGGACGCCTGGAATCCCATCATCCGCGGGGTCTTCGCGGCGATCCCGTCGTTCGCGTACTCCTTGTAGCCCATCCAGTAGGCCGAGATGTTGCCGGCGTTGCCGACGGGCAGGCAGTGCACGTCGGGCGCGTCGCCGAGGGCGTCGACGATCTCGAAGGAGGCCGTCTTCTGGCCCTGGAGCCGGTAGGGGTTCACCGAGTTGACCAGGGCGACCGGGTAGTCCACGGCCAGCTTGCGGGCCAGTTCGAGGCAGTCGTCGAAGTTCCCGTCGACCTGGAGCAGCTTGGAGCCGTGCACGAGCGCCTGGGCCAGCTTGCCCATGGCGATCTTCCCGCGCGGCACGAGGACCGCGCAGGTCATGCCCGCGCGGACCGCGTAGGCGGCGGCGGAGGCGCTGGTGTTGCCGGTGGAGGCGCAGATGACGGCCTTGGCGCCGTCCTCGGCCGCCTTCGAGATGGCCATGGTCATCCCGCGGTCCTTGAACGACCCCGTCGGGTTGAGCCCCTCGACCTTCAGGAACACCTCGCAGCCCGTCAGGTCGGACACGCGGCGCGCCGGGACGAGCGGCGTGTTGCCCTCCAGAAGAGTGACGACCGGCGTCTTCTCGCTGACGGGTAGACGGTCGCGGTATTCCTCGATCAGCCCGCGCCAAGCGCTCACGGCTGCCTCCTGTACTCCGAAGACGGAGTCTGTGTGACCTGCTGGGATGCGCCGAAGTCTATGGGTTATCTGCCCGAAAGCACCTAACCCCGTCCAGCATGTGGACGGGGTCAGGAGGAGAACCGCAGGTCAGACGTCGCCTTCCACCCGCATAACGGACGCGACTTCCCTGACCGAAGAGTGGGTCCGGAGCGTCTCGACGGTCGCGGCGAGCGCGCTGTCGGGAGCCCGGTGGGTGACGATCACGAGCTGGGCGTCATCGCCGCGGCCCTCCTGCCGGACGGCCTGGATCGACACGCCGTTCTGGGCGAACGCGTCGGCCACCTGGGCCAGGACGCCCGCCTGGTCGGCGACGTCGAGCTGCACGTAGTAGCGGGTGATCGTCTCGCCCATGGGCAGGATCGGCAGCGCCGCGTACGTGGTCTCGACCGGCCCGGACGTGCCGTTGACCTTGTTGCGGGCCACGGCCACGATGTCGCCGAGCACGGCGCTCGCGGTGGGCGCCCCGCCCGCTCCGGCGCCGTAGAACATGAGGCTTCCGGCGCTCTCGGCCTCGACGAACACGGCGTTGTAGGCGCCGCGCACCGAGGCCAGCGGGTGGGTCCTGGGGATCATGGCCGGGTAGACCCGGACCGAGACGCCCCTGTCCTCGATCTGCTCGCAGATCGCGAGGATCTTGACGACGCAGTCCATCGCCTTGGCCCCGGCCACGTCGGCGGCCGTCACCTCGGTGATGCCCTCGCGGTGCACGTCGGCGGCGGTGACCGGGGTGTGGAAGGACAGCTGGGCGAGGATCGCGGCCTTCGCGGCGGCGTCGAAGGCCTCGACGTCCGCGGTCGGGTCGGCCTCGGCGTAGCCGAGGGCCTGGGCCTCCTCCAGCGCGTCGGTGAAACCCGCGCCGTGCGTGTCCATCTGGTCGAGGATGTAGTTGGTGGTGCCGTTGACGATGCCCAGGACCCGGTGGATCCGGTCGCCGACCAGCGACTCGCGCAGCGGCCGCAGCAGCGGGATCGCGCCCGCCACCGAGGCCTCGTAGTAGAGGTCCACGCCGAACTCGCGGGCCGCCGCGAAGAGGGTCTCGCCGTCCTCGGCCAGCAGCGCCTTGTTGGCCGAGACCACCGACTTGCCCGTCTTCAGCGCGCCGAGGATCAGCGAGCGGGCCGGTTCGATCCCGCCGATCACCTCGACGACGATGTCGACGTCGTCGCGGGTGACGAGGCCCATGGCGTCCGTCGTCAGAAGATCGGCGGGCACGCCCTCGCGGACCCGCTCCGGCCTGCGGACCGCGATCCCCGCGAGTTCCACCGGCGCCCCGACCCTGGCCTCGAGATCATGCGCCTGCGTCTCCAGCAGCCGCACCACCTCGGTGCCGACGACACCACACCCCAGCAAAGCCACCCGCACCGGTTTCACCGCTCTCCAACCTCCGCATCGAGCCTCAACAGGTCGGCCGGGGTCTCCCGGCGGACGATCACGCGCCCCTTGCCGTCGCGCACCGCCACCACGGCGGGCTTCGGAAGGAAGTTGTAGTTGCTCGCCATGGATCGACAGTACGCACCGGTGGCGGCGACGGCCACCAGGTCTCCGGGCGCAATATCTTCGGGCAACCATAGGTCACGCACGACGATGTCCCCCGACTCGCAGTGCTTTCCCACAATTCTGCAGAGCATCGGGGCGGCCGCGCTCTCGCGGCTGACCAGCGCGGCGGTGTACTCGGCGCCGTAGAGGGCGGTGCGCAGGTTGTCGGACATGCCGCCGTCGACCGAGACGTAGGTGCGGATGCCCTCGACGTCCTTGATCGTCCCGACCTCGTAGACGGTGATGCCGCCGGGGCCGACGATCGCGCGTCCCGGCTCGACCGTCAGGTGCGGCACCGGCAGGTCGTAGGACAGGCACTCCTTGGCGACGATCCGCCGCAGGTTGTCCGCCATGATCTTGGCGTCGATCGGCTCGTCGCCCGCCAGGTAGGAGATGCCGAAGCCGCCGCCCAGGTCGAGCTCCGGCAGGACCACACCGTGTTCTTCCTTGATCTTCACCAGCAGCTCGGCGAGGCGGTGGGCCGCGACCTCGAAGCCGTCCGGCTCGAAGATCTGGGAGCCGATGTGGGAGTGCAGGCCGACCAGGTCGAGCTGGTCGAGGGCGATCACCCGGCGGACCGCCTCGAGCGCCGCGCCCGAGTTGCGGGAGAAGCCGAACTTCTGGTCGTCGTGGGCGGTCGCGATGAACTCGTGCGTGTGCGCCTCGACGCCCGTCGTCACGCGCAGCATGACCTTGGGACGCACGCCCAGCCGCTCGGCGTGGAACCCGAGCCTGGCGATCTCCTCGAACGAGTCGAGGACGATGTGGCCGACCCCGGCCTCCAGCGCCTGGACGAGCTCGTCCGCCGACTTGTTGTTGCCGTGCAGGGTGATCTTCTCGGCGGGGAACCCGACCGCCAGGGCCAGGGCCAGCTCGCCGCCGCTGCACACGTCCAGGCCGAGGCCCTCCTCGTGCAGCCACTTCACCACGGCGCCGGACAGGAACGCCTTGCCCGCGTAGTGGACGGAGCCGTCGGCGAACGCCTGGGCGTACTCGCGGGCCCGCTGCCGGAAGTCGTCCTCGTCCAGGACGTACAGCGGGGTGCCGAACTCCGACGCCAGATCGCGGACGTCGGCCCCGCCGACGGTCAGCGCGCCGTCCCGCCGGCGCGCGGTGCGCGGCCAGACCTGCGGCGCGATCTCGTTGAGATCCGCCGGCGGCGGAAGCGGGTGATCGCCGGGAAGCACGTCCGCGTGCCTGTCCCCAGCCGGATGAACTCTGCTGCTCACAGTCTCTCTCTTGCCGTCTCGCCGAGCCTTGCCAGCCCGTTGCTCACAGTGACGCGCACGGCGCCGGCGAGGACCACTCGCGCGCCGTGCCGTGGGGTGGGCTCCTCGCGGGATCGCTCGTAGACGTCGTGGTAGGCGTCCGCGATGCGTTCCAGCTGGAGCACCGGTTTTCGGTGCCCCTCGAACCCGGCCAGCAGCCCGAGCAGCCTGGACTCACCGTCGAGCGCCGTCAGGTCTCCGGGCGGCACGCCGAGGTCGCGGGCCCTGCGCACGACCGCGCAGGCCCTCTCATGGGCGAACCGCACCCGGAAGCCCGGGTTCTCGAACGTCCTGGGAAGATCCGGCCACCCCGGACCCATCCTTCCACCCCCGCCGTACCGGGGATCACGGCCGATCGCGGCGGCGACCTCTCCGGGGACGGCCAGATGGATCGCGAGCAGGCCGGGCCCGCGCGTCTCGACATGTGAGACATTGGGGGCCTTCGCGATCTCGGCGGCGACCGGACCCGGATCGAGCCGGTTCCGGAGGGCCACCGCGGAGACGTAGGTGTCCTCCCAGGCGAGTGCGGCCGAGGCCACGACGGTGCCGGTCGCGGCGCGCACCGCCGCCACCACCATCGCGTCCGCTTCCCCGGGAGTCACTCTGGTGAGGGTAGCCGACCAGCATGTGGACACCTCAACCCCTTTAAACGGGCCGGTTCCCGCTCGCCAGGTCACGGACGGTCCTGATCAGCTCGTTGGGGTCGAACGGCTTGGTCACATAGGCGTCGACGCCGATCTCGCGACCCCTGACGACGTCGCGGTCCTGCGCCCTGGCAGTGATCATCACCACCCGGATTCCGGCGGTCTCCGGATCCTCGCGGAGCTTGACGGCGGTCTCCCAGCCGTCGAGCCGGGGCATCATCACGTCCAGCGTGATCACGTCGGGGGCGACGTCGCGCACCCGCTCCAGGCAGTCGAGGCCGTCCACGGCCGTGTCGACCTCGAACCCCTCCAGCTGCAGGTTGACGGCGATCAACTGCCTGATGACCTCATCGTCATCCACGACGAGCACGCGCCCGAGACTGTCCGCCACCCCTCAACGCTAACGCCCCGGAGTCCCCCACGCCCCGGAAACAACCCCGTACGCGCGGCCCCCCGATCCCTGGTAGCCTTAACTCCCGTCGCCACCGGCGACATGCTCCCGTAGCTCAGGGGATAGAGCGTTGCCCTCCGGAGGCAAAAGCGCAGGTTCGAATCCTGCCGGGAGCGCAGAGAACGAAGGGTGCGAACCATGCGGTTCGCACCCTTCATCCGTTCCCGGGCGGCTCCCCTGCGCGGGAGCCGCCCGGGAGAACCGCGGGATCACTCCAGGAGCTGCCCCCCGTAGCGCCGGTAGGGGTTCCATCCGCCGGTGGGCTGAGGCCTGGGAGGACTCGCCCTGACCACCGGTTGCGGACGGTGGCCCAGGTACAGCTCGTCGCGGGAGTCCGCCATGCCGTTCCACTTCAGGTTGGTGAACCCCCAGTTCTCCCAGGTGAAGACATTTCCGACCTTCGTCCACTGCTTGTCGATGGGGACCCATTTGTTGAGCGTGGTCAGCGCCTGGGACCTGACCTGGTAGACCTGATCCAGCGTCGCCTCGAAGCTCTTCATCGACTGGTCGTAGGCCTTGCGCGACTCCGCGTAGAAGGGGTTCTTCATCAGGGCCTCGTCGTAGCCGACCTTGGCGAGCTTGATCCCGTCCTGGGCCTCACCCGCGAGCTTGTCGGCCAGTTTGAGCGCGTCCCTGGCCTTGTAGACCTTGGAACCGGCCCGTAGCCCTGCCACCCCCGGGACCAGGCTGACGACGCCGAGCCCGCACTCCAGTGGCTTGCCCTCGCTGCAGCTCTTGTAGGCGTCGACCGCGCCCGCCACCAGGGAGATGCCGCCGAGGACCAGGTTGAGCGGGGGCGGGGTGACCATCGCCAGGACCCCGGAGACGGCCGAGATGTTCCCGGCTTGTTCGTAGAGCACACTGCCCACGGTGCTCACCGCGTTCCCAACGGCGGCCACGGCGGTCTTGGCCGCCTCGACGTGCGCCTCGACCTGGTTCTTGACGAGGCTGCCGACGGCTTTCATCCAGCCGGGGAGGCGGCCGTCCGGGTCCGACATGGTGATCGGGTTGGCGACCGAGTAGCCGTAGCCGTGCAGCTGCTGCGGGTCGTTGGGGTCGATCACCGGGTCGACGCTGATGAACCTCCCGATCCGGGCGTCGTACTCACGGGCGCCGAGATGGGTCAGGCCCGTGGAGTCGTTCGTGCCGCCGACGAAGCCCTTGTCCATGCCGGACGGCCAGGCCGCCGTGGTGCCCCGGGCATCGCCGTAGGGGAGCTGGCGCCTTCGGGAGACGGCCTGGGTGACCGGGTGGGCCGACGCCGTCTGGGTGCCCTGGTGGTCGGAGGCCAGCCAGGTCAGGCCGGTGGAGGTGCGCACGGCCACCTGCTGCCCGGAGTGGGTGTAGTAGCGGGTCGAGGTCTTGATCCCCGCGGTGGTGGTCCGGAGCTCCTGGTCCGGAAGGTAGAGGGTCTTGCCGCCCGGATCGCGGTGGATCAGCCGGTCGCCGTCGGCGTCGTACAGGTTGCCGCTGGTGCCGGTGGTGTCGCGGCTCGTGGCCAGGTGCCCCTCGACGTCCCAGGTGAGGGTCTGGTCGCCGGAGGTGGGCGCGGGCCGGGTGAGGGTGTTGCCCTGATCGTCGTAGGTGTAGGCGGCGTTCACGGCCCCGGCCGAGTCGGTCCTGGTCGTGCCCAGGAGCGTGTGGGGCTGGGACGCCTTGGGCGCCGGGTAGCGGTAGGCGGTGGTGACGTCGCCGGTCGCCGTGGCGTGCTCGACCAGCTTCGTCCGGTTGCCGACCAGGTCGAACGACCAGGTGTGCCAGTACTTCGCCGGGCCGCCCAGGGCCGCCGCCGAGGGATCGGGGTCGCAGTCGCCGCCGCCCGGGGTCCAGGCCTCGGTGAGCCGGCGCAGGTGGTCGTAGGTGAAGCACTGGACGTCCGGGACGCCCGCGGCGGGGGTGTCGGCCAGCCGTGTGACGTTGCCCGTCGCGTCGTAGGTGAGGTTGAGGTCGGTGACGGCCGCGGGAGCGGTCTCCTTCGTGGTCAGGATGCGTTCGAGGCGGCGGGTGCCCTCCTGGTAGTAGAGGCCGGTGTCCATGAACCTGCCGCCCGCGTTGCGGCGGCCGAACACCGCGAGCTCGCCGAACCTCGTGTAGGAGGTGGAGTCGACGTAGGTGGTCGCGCCGATGGACGTGCTGAGCGTGCGCGGCTTGTCCAGGGCGGTGTAGCCCTGGGTGAGGGTCTCGGCGGGCAGGCCGCCGGTGCCGTCGAGGTCGGGCAGCTTCGTCGTGGCGGGCAGGCCGTTCCCTGTGAAGGTGTGCTCGTAGGTGTAGGTGCCCGCGAGGCCCGTCTCGGCCTCCGGGATCGTGTAGGTGACGGTCTTCGGCTTGTAGTCGGTGGTGTAGGCGGTGACGGCGCGGGTGTAGGCGTTGCCGCCCTCGTACCTGGTCGAGGCGGACGGCTGGCCCGTGACGACCGTGTCGAACGTCCACTCGGCGCGCTTGTTGGCCGGGGCCACGGAACCGGCGTACAGCTCCTTGCGGCGGCCGATGGCGTCGTAGGCGTAGATGAGCTTCTGGTCGTCGGTGTCGGTCACCGAGACCAGTTCGCCCGCGTCGTTGTAGGCGCTGGTCGTGGTGCCCTTGTCCGGGTCGGCGACGGTCACGTTGCGGCCGCGCAGGTCGTAGCCGTTGGTCCAGGTGTTGCCGGCCGGGTCGGTGATCTTCTCGAGTTCGCCCTTGCGGGTGTAGGAGTAGGTGGTGGCGTCGAAGTCGCCCGCGGCCGTATCGCCCTTGTACTGGCGCTGCTCGGTCATGAGGCCGCGGGCGTCGGTGTAGATCGTGGTCGGGGTGCCGCCCGCGGGCGGGGTGACGTCCTTGTGGTCGCCTCCGTGGACGGTGGTGGTGCGCCACTTCTCGCGGCCCTTGACGAGGAAGGCCGAGGCCGTCTCGCGGCCCGCGCCGTCGTAGGTCTTGCGGGTCTGGGCCGGGATCTGGGCGTCGGGGTCGCAGGGCTGGGGCCGTCCCAGGCAGGGCTGGAAGAGGTCGGTGACCGGGGCGCCGTCGGCGACGTAGGCCTCGTTGGTCTTCCAGGTGCGGCCGGCGGTGTCGTAGAGGGTGTCGGTGATGATCCGGCCGCCGAGGGTGCCCGCCTCGGGCGCCTGCGACTGCCGGGGGCGCAGCAGGCCGTCGTAGAGGGTGTGGAAGGTCGTGTAGCCGCCGGCGGCGTTCAGCTTCGACGTGGTCACGGCGACCGGGCCGTCGTTCCTGACCCGGTAGGCGTAGGTGGCGGAGGCGCTCTCGCTTCTGGCGCGGCCGGGCAGCCACACCGAGGTGAGCCGTCCCAGCGGATCGTAGGCCAGCTCCGTGGTCCGGCCGTTGTTGTCGACGATCTTCGTGGGGAGGCCCCAGGAGGGCGCCAGCGTGGTCGTCGTCTTCCAGCCGAGCGGGCTGGTGACCGTGCTCGCGGTGACCGGGCCGCCGGTGGCCGGGGTGTAGGCGGTCACGGTCTTGTTGTCCTTGACGTCCCTGGCCTCGACGACCCGGCCCTGGACGTCGTAGACGGCCTTCGAGGAGACGAGGTAGGTGCGGGCCGTCGGCGTCCAGGTCTTCAGGACCTCGGTCACCGTCTTGGCGCCGTTGACCGGGGCGGTGCCGTGGGCCTGGCCGTCGTAGCTCGTGCGCTCGTCGCCGATCACGTCCTTCTCGCTCGCGGGCGCGGTGCCGCAGGGCACCGCGTAGGTCTCCGTGCGGTGGGCGTAGGAGACCAGCCACCGGGCGGTGTTGCGCGGCTCGAAGGTGGTCTTGACGCAGCTCTCGTCGCCGGGGGCGTCCTCGTCGCCCGCGTCGTCGACCTGGGTGACCATCCCGTAGGCGTCCAGGGTGTTGCGGACGGTCGTCGTGCGGACCTTTCCGCCGTCCAGGACGGTCCTGCCGTGGGTGGCGGCCGTGCCGGTGAACCTGGCGTGGACCGCGACCCCGTTGATCGTCCGGCTGGCCGACGGCGCCGACCGCCAGGGCTCGGTGACCTCGCCGGAGACCTCCGCCGCGCCGTTGAGGACGGTCGACTGCCGGGTCATCCCGGCGTAGGCGTCCTCGTCCTCGACGGCCGGGGCGCCGCCCGCCGCGGGCAGGGTGACGGCGCGGGTGCCGGTCGGCAGCTTGTCGCCGTGCATCCCGCGGAAGTAGCGGGCCTCGGACAGGGTCTGCTCGCCCGGATCGCCCTTGCGGGTGCGGACGGTGCCGTAGCCGCGCCACACCGACCAGGTCTTGGAGTCGGCCTTCACCAGCCCGTCGTCGTCGGTGTAGTGCCAGGCCGGGTCGCCGACGTACTCGTAGGCGGTGACGGTGCGCGGCGCGCCGCCGGTCAGGTCGTTCTCGGTCACCGCGGTGACCACGTACTTGTGGAAGTAGTCGGTGACGGGATCGGTCAGGCCGGGCGGCGTCCACTTCACCGGGTAGCAGCGCAGCTTGTTGCTCTCCGGCGCGGAGGGGATCCTGCTGGCCGCCACGCAGTCGGGGCCCGAGTAGGCGACGGAGATCTTCCCGCCGGTCTCGGTGCTGATCTGGGCGAGGCGCCACCAGTTCATCGCGGGCGAGTGATCGGTGGCGTCGACCCGGTTGGGCATCTGCACGCCGGTGAAGCTCACGTCGGGCACCGAGGCGGTGCCGCCCGTCAGGCCGGAGTGGGAGATCCGGTCGAGCCACAGGCCCGCCCTGGTGCCGTCGCCGGGGTCGGGGAAGGAGTGGGTGAGGGTCCAGGACTCGACGGGCGCGGGGGCCGTGCCGTTCCAGATCCGCGTCGTCACCTTCGCCAGGCGCTTGGTGGTCCAGAAGGTGGGCGCTCCGGTGTAACAGGGCGAGGCGGTGCACTCCTGGTCCCACGGGACGTCCGGCCAGGACGTCGCCGTCTTGCTCGTGCAGTTCGCCAGGCAGCGGTCGGCCATGTCGAAGACGACCTGGGCGGGGGCGGTGCCGTAGGCGGTGTCGGAGCGCGTCCCGTAGTCGA
Organism: Actinocorallia longicatena; assembly: GCF_039534125.1. Classification (NCBI taxonomy): domain Bacteria; kingdom Bacillati; phylum Actinomycetota; class Actinomycetes; order Streptosporangiales; family Thermomonosporaceae; genus Actinocorallia; species Actinocorallia longicatena. The sequence goes on from NZ_BAAAUV010000024.1 coordinate 102,178, forward strand.
TCCGGGTGAGGTACCCGGCCCGGTCGTAGGAGGCGAGGTCGGTGGAGGAGCCGTTGCGGCCGTACTTGCCGGTCTCCTTGGCGTACCAGTAGGAGGAGCTGTTGCCGAAGGCGTCGACCACGTAGTCGAGGTTCCACCGGTAGGCCTGGGCGCACGAGGAGCCGGAGAACGCGGCGGCGTGGCACGGCTCGCCCGCGTGGTTGCCGTAGACCGGCGAGGTGAGCACGCTGCCGGTCTCGGCCTTGCCGGACGCCCAGCCGGGCAGCCTGTTGCGGCCGAACCAGTACTGGGTGCCGTCGGTGGTGGTGACGACCCAGTGCTCTCCGTCGTTGTCGCCGTTCACGCCGCCGGTGCGGCGCTCGATCCTCGTTCCGTCGTCGTTGCGCAGATGCCAGCCCTTGCCGGTCTCGAAGATCAGCTCACCGCCTTTGCCGTTGAACGACAGGGTGGCGTTGTCGGTGGCCCAGCACTGGTCGCCGGTCTTGGTGGAGTTGTTGCCGCCGGACATGTCGTCGGTGCAGCTCTTGTACTTGCGCTCGAGGTACCCCGGCGACCAGTCGAAGCCTTCGCCGATCATCGACGGCTGGTTGTTGGAGGAGACCATCCGGCCGTCCACGGACTGCGAGGAGTAGCCGAGGGAGACCTTCGGGACCGGGCCCGGTGAGGGGGGCAGGCGCAGCGGGTAGTTCCAGGTGAAGTCGCCGGAGGAGCCGCCGGAGGTCCAGGCCGACGACGGCTGGAGCGACGTCGCCGAGTAGTCCCCCGACGGGCCCGACGGAGCGGCCTGCACCGCGACCAGGGTGCCGGCGGCCGCGACGCCCGTGGCGGGGCCGGGCGGCGCCACCTCGACGTCCGCCGTGACGGTCTTCTGGTCCTGGTCGTTGGTGGTGGGCAGGACGCGGGAGCCGTCCTGGACCAGCCTCAGCCGGGTGGACCAGTCGGCGCCGTAGGCGTCGCGGAACTTCGCGTAGTCCACGCTCACCCGCACCGAGCCCCGGGCGTCGACGCCGTCGGCGCGGGAGATCCGCAGCACCGGGCCGCCACCGGCCCGCCGGTCGAGGACCTCGACGCGGACCTTCTCCGGCGCCGCGGTGCCCGCGACCGACCGGCCGTCGGGCCGCTTTCCGGCTGCCACGGTGACCGGCAGGGCCCCCGCGGCCACCTGCCGGTCTCCGGACAGGGCGACGACGGCGTCACCGCCGCCCGGCCACACGGGTTCGGCGCCCTTGAAGGGCGTGCCGGTCCGGCCGGGCGGAGTCCTGACGGGTTTGACGGTGGCTCCCGGGACCTCCGGGTCGATCTGGGCCTGCAGCCGGTCGGCGGCCGCGGCGATGGCGGGGATCTGGCCGAAGAGCGGGATCGCGAGCAGGGGGGCCATGGCCAGCAGCAGGGCCGGCCTGGCCGTCACTCGTCGAATGGGCATGAACATCCTCCCGGTGGGGGGAACTCGAGGGGTCGGGGTCGTCAGCGGGTGTGGAGCCGGGCGATCTCGGATTCGGGCAGGACGCCCTGGTGGACGCGGATCTCGTCGAGGTCGCCGAGCCAGTGGTCACCGGCGGCGGCCCACTTGCCGAAGCCGATCGTCAGCGGTCCCGCGCCGTTCCAGAGGCGGGTGGCGCGCGAGACCTCGGCGACCTTCACCGCGTCGACGTAGAGGCGGACCTTGCCGGCCGCCGCGTCGTAGACGCCGACCAGGAACTGCCACTGACCCTGCTTGACGGTCCCGCCCACGGCGGCGTCGGGGCAGCAGGTCTCGTTGTCGGCGGGGCGCAGCTGCATGGACCACCGGGCGACGTTCTGGGCGTCGTGGCGCAGCCCCAGGTAGAAGGGCGACACGGTCGTGCCCGCCTGGGCGACGGCCGTCCGCTCGTACTGGCCGGTCTCGTTCAGCCGCACCCAGGCCGAGACGGTGAACGACTGGTCGGTGTACAGGACCGGTCCCGGCGTGGTCAGCCGGGCGGCGCCGTTGAGGGCCGCGGCGGCGTCGGGGGTGTCGCGGCGGTCCTCGGTCCAGGTCACGGCGGTGGGGACTGCGTCGTTGCCGTGGCCCGAGGCGTCGGCGCCGTCGCCGTCGGTCTTCCACCAGCCGACCTGGGTGGCGCCCAGCTCGGCGAGTTCGGCGGGCGGGACGACCCGGTCCCAGACCCGGACGTCGGAGACCGCTCCTCCGAAGGGGTCGGCCGGGGCCCCGGCGGACCTGCCCCGTCCGATCGTCAGGGGGCCGGTGGCGTCGAAGGGCGCGGCGCCGGTGGCCGTCCCGGCAGGGACGCCGTTGACGTAGAGCCGGACGGTTCCGCTCTCGCGGTCGTACACGCCGGCGAGATGGGTCCACACGCCCTGGACGGGCGCCGTGGCGGAGCTCGCGCGGACCACGGCCGGGGTGTCGGAGTCGGCGGAGGCGACGGCCAGCGACCAGGTGCTCCCCGTCTTCTGGAGGACGAAGGCGCCGGTCCGCGAGCCGAGCTGGCTCACGATCGTCTGGCCGGTGGCCGCCGCGTTGTCCGGCCGCACCCAGGCCGCCACGGTGAAGCTGCCGCCCGTGTTCAGGACGGGTCCCACGGTCGCGGCCTGGTCGTCGACCCCGTCGAGGGTGACGGCCGGTTCGCCGACGAGATGGCCGCGGGTGCCGGCGGTGCCCTGGGCCAGGGTGGCGGGGTGCCCGCGGCCCGAGGAGTCGGCGAGGGTCGTGCCGCCGCTCTCGTCCAGCTTCCAGGCGCCGGCCGGGCCCGAGGCCGAGCCGATCAGGAACGTGTACCGCGTGATGTCGCTCTTGGCGCCCGCGCGGTCGACGCTGCGGACGTGCAGGGTGAGCTGGCCGCCGCGGGAGGGGTCGGCCGGGTCGGGCGGCGGCGGGGTGAGCTGCCGGGTGAGGGCGGCGCCGAGGGAGGGTGCGGCGACGTAGGTGGTGGGCGGGTCGGACCAGCCGAACTCGTATCCGGCGACGTCGGTGACGCCGTTCGGGGTGAAGGTGAAGTCGGCGGTCCTGCCGATCGACCCGTAATAGTTCTCCAGGTCGTCCTTGTAGAGGGGCGAGGACACGCCCGGCGCCTGGTCCGGCCGGGTGGCGTCGATCGCGAACTCGCACCAGCCGCTGTCGGCCTTGTTGACGTCGGTGCCGTCGTGGGCCCTGGCCCGCCAGGCGTACAGGCCGCCGTCCTCCAGCTCGGGCAGGGTCACCCGGCCCGTGGTGCCCGCGGTCAGGTTCGCCTGCTCGACGGTGCCCAGGACCGGGCCGTAGGTGCCGTCGGGCAGGATCCTCGCCCAGTCGGCCTGGAGCTTCATGTCGGTCTCGGGGTCGCCGTCGGTTAGCCGCGCCTTCAGCTCCGGCGTCGTGTCGGTGATCCAGGGACGTCCCGTGCCGGTGACGCAGGCGCGTCCCGAGGTGTCGAGCTGGTCGGGGGTGCCGGGATAGGTGTTGTAGCTCACGGCCAGCCTGAAGTCGTTGAGGAAGTACCGCATCCACCGGTCGGTGGTGTTCTCGCCCGTCCCGCCCGGCTCGACGGCGGCCATGCCGATCGTGTACGTCGGCCAGTTGTCGCGCGCCGCCGTGATCATGTCCGACAGCAGGAGGCCGTTGTTGAGCTCGAACCGCTGGTTGGGCTCGCTGCACGCCTTCTCGTTGGCGTGCTTCGACAGGCTGCCCAGGTGGTACTGGAGCGCCGGGCCCGGCCAGGACTGCCGGGGCGTCGCCGCGATGGCGGCGCTGCGGTAGATGTGGTTCGGCTTGTTGACGCTGCACAGGCTCGTGTGGTCGACGTTGCCGGAGAACTTGGCGCCCAGGATGTGCTTGCCGCGCAGGTCGTGCCCGGTGACGGCCATCGGGAACTGGAGGAACGTGCGCAGCAGCTTCCCGACGTCGACGTCCTTGCCGACCCGGACGTTCGGGCCCTTCGAGTCGGCCGACTGGACCACGTTGTCGGTGGTGGGCGAGTTGCTGTTGTCGGAGGTGGCGTAGGTCCAGCGGGTGACGCCGCTGGAGTAGTCGGGGTCGACGACCACGGGGAAGACGGTGGCGGGATCGTCCAGGAGGCGGGCGTCCGGGACGAGGGTCAGCTCGCCGGCCGCGTGGCTGAGGCCGACCTTGGCGCGGCGGGCCTCGTCGGACGGGCCGGCGACGGGGTCGCGTCCCGGGCCGGTGCCGCCCTTGGCGTCCCACATGAGGGCGCCGCCCGCGGTGGCGACGGCGGTGGAGCCCGCGGCGATCCGCAGGCCGCCGTCGGGGGTTCCGGAGATCTTGACGTCGCCGCCCGTCCGCAACCTGATCCTGCGGACCGCCGGGTCGGCGGCGGCCTCCCTGGTCCTGATGACGAGGGAGTGGGAGAAGCCCGTGCTCGTGGCGCGCACGACGAGGTCGGTGCCGGGCAGGACGTCGCGGTAGGTGGCCGAGTCGTCCTCGACGACCGGGGCGGGGAGCGTTCCAGGCCAGGTCAGGGTGAAGTCGTGGCCGTCCCTGCGGAGGGTGACGGCGGGGCCGGTCCCGCCCGCGGAGAAGCGGACGTCGGCGGTGCTCGCCTTCGGCGCCAGGGTGCCGTCGGGGAGCCGGGCGAGCGTGGTGTCCACGTCGGCCCAGGCTCCGCCGGGACGCCGGGTCCACTGCGGCAGGACGTAGGACTCCATCGTCCAGGCGCCGTCCGGCTCCGCGACGACCCGGGAGGTCTCCGTACGGGCGGACAGATCCTCGACCGGGACACCGCCCTTGCGGGCGGCGGCCGCCGCGGAGCCGGGGTCGGGGGCGCCCCGGGGGACGGCGGCGATCGTGGTCCCGGCGGGCAGCACCACCGCCGCCGGGACCAGCAACACGATCGCGAACAGCAGTTTGTGCCAGCGCACCATTCGGGCTCCCTCGTAGCCTCCGGACCGGGGTCCGGTGAATGGTGCGGCAGCCCGGTATACGGGCCGTATATCCGCAGTCAGATCAGGGTTTCGGGCAGGAGATCCCGGCGCAGACGGCCGTGGCGGCCGCCTCGGGATCGAGCCGCCAGCGGATGATGCGGCGGTCGGCTCCGCCGGAGACCAGGTCGCCCGAGCCGGTGAAGGCCAGGGCCTGGACCCGTCCCTGGTGGCCGGTGAGCCGGAGGACCTGCCGCCGGGTGGACAGGTCCCAGACGATGATCGTGCTGTCGTGCCCGGCGGAGGCGAGCAGGCGGCCGTCCCGGCTGAACGCCACCGCCTGGACCGGCGCGGTGTGGCCCCGCAGGACCGCGGTCCCTGCTCCGGTACCGGGGTTCCACAGCCGCACGGTGAGGTCGGCGCCCGCGGTGGCGATCTCCCCGCCGCCGGGGGCGAAGGCGACGTCGGCCACGGTGCCCTGGCCGGTGACGATCGTCCGGAGCCGGGTGTCGGTGACGGCGTCCCAGAGGCTGAGGCCGCCGGTCGGGCTCGCGGTGGCGAGCACGCGGCCGTCGGGGCTGTAGGACAGCCCGGTGATGAGGGCGAGGGAGTCGGTGAGGGGGCTCGGCTCCGGATGGCCCGGGTCGGCCACCGACCAGCGGTGGCGGCCCATCGCGGCCGTCATGAGCAGGGATCCGGCGGGCTGGAACGCCACGTCGGTCGAGGTGCCGAAGCCCGGGTAGGGGCGCTCCCAGAGTCTCGGGCCGGGGCCGGTCGGCCAGAACGACAGGGCGTGGTCGCGGGTCACGGTCGCCAGGTGGGCGCCGTCGGGGGCGAACGCCAGGGCTTCCACCCGGTCACGGTGGCCGGGGAACGTCCTGATCAGGGTGCCGGAGGCGTCCCAGAGGGCGGCGGAGCCGTCGGCGCTGGAGGAGGCGATCGTCCGGCCGTCCGGGGAGGCGTCGAGGTCGGTGATCTCGCCGCTGTGCCAGCGGAAGGCCGATCCCAGCCGGCGCAGGATCACGGTGCCGCCCAGGCCCGAGGAGGCCAGCCAGGAGCCGTCGGAGCTGAGGGCGACCGAGGTCGTCTCGGCGCGCCCCCTGTCCTGGAAGGAGCGGACGGGCCCGGTGCCGTCCCAGAGGGTCACCAGGCCGTTCTCGTCGGCGATGGCCAGGCGCCGGTCCGCCGACGGCGCCGAGGTCGCCCACCGGTAGGGGTCCTCCCGGGGCAGCGACGTGCGCGGGCTGAACCTTCCCCCGGCCAGTTCCCAGAGCCGGACGCCGGTCTTCTCGTTCTCGGTCGCGAGCCAGCGGCCGCCGGTGTCGAAGCGGATGTTCTGGGCGCCCGGCATGTCGATCCGCCCGGCCGGCCTCAGGGTCGCGGCGTTCCAGATCCGGGGGCCGCCGTCGCCGTCGGCCGAGACCAGGAGGCGGCCGTCGCCGGAGAAGGCCAGTGAGCCGGGCGCCCCGCCGTTCCGGTAGGTGATCGTGCGGGTCGTGCCGGGCTTCCAGTCGAGCAGGGTGATCTCGCCCTGGCCGGTCGTGTAGGCGAGGATCCGGCCGTCGGGGCTCAGGGTCATCCCGCCGCCGACGGCCGGGAGCGACCGGAAGTGCGCGGCCCGGCCGGCCGTCAGGTCCCAGACCGCGACGGAGCCCCGGGCGACGCCCGCGCTCGGGACCCGGGCGACGCCCGCGAGCAGGCGGCCGTCGCGGCTGAACGCGAGGGCCCGGGCGTAGGTCGCCTCGCCCGCGGCCATGTGGTCGCGGTGGTCGGTGAACAGGGCCACGCGTCGCGCGGTGGCGGTGTCCCAGACCGAGACGTCGCCGTCGCTGTCGGAGACGGCCAGCCGGGTGCCGTCCGGGCTGAACGCGCACGACCAGATCGACCGGCTGCCGGTGCGCAGGGTCGTGGAGCGCTGCGCGGCCGACGCGGCGCTGATCAGCGCGCCGCCGGTCTCGGCGTCGGGGAACAGCCGCCGCGCCTCGACGGCCAGCAGGCCCGCCCGGTCCGGATCGGTCTCCAGCAGGGCGCGGGCGGTCAGCGCGAGCTGGTGGGCGCGCTCCACCTTCTGCCGGTGCGCCGCCTCCGACCTCTGGTCGAGGGCGACGGCCCCGGCGGCCACCGCCAGCAGCAGCACCGCCGCCCCGACCGCCAGCAGCCGGGTCAGCCGCCGGTTCTGCCGCCGGACCGTCCGGATCTCGGTGGCCTCGGCGGCCCTGGCCGTCTGCAGGAAGGTCCGCTCGGCCCGGTTCAGCTCGCCCGGACGCTCGGCCGCCCAGCGGAGCGCGGCGTGCAGAGGCGCCCCCCGGTAGAGGGCTCCGGCGTCCCGGCCGAGCAGTTCCCAGTTCCGCGCCGCCTGGGTGAGCCGCCGGTGCACCTCGAGCTCGGCGCGGTCCTCGCCGAGCCAGCCGCGCAGCCGGGGCCAGGCCCTGATCAGCGCCTCGTGGCCCAGTTCGACGCGATCGTCCCCGAGGACGACCAGGTGCTCGGCGGCCAGCCGGTCGAGGATCGCGGTCAGGACGTGCGCGGCGGCCAGCCCGGTCAGCTCGGCCCGGGAGATGGGCCTGCGGGTGTCCTCGGTGCCGTCGCCGAGCGCGGTCAGCCGCAGGAAGATCTGCCGGACCGTCCCCTGGTCGGCGGGGTCGAGCTCGCCGTAGACCCGCTCGGCGGTCTCGGCGACCGCTCCGTGGACCCCCTTCGCCGCCAGGTAGGCCGCCAGGGAGAGCTCGCGGCCCCGGCTCCCGCGCCAGGTCTCCAGCAGGGCGTGCGAGACCAGCGGGAGCGCCCCCGGACCTCCTCCGGCATCGGCGACGACGGCCGCGAGCAGCGCCGGTTCGAGGGTGAGTCCCGCCCGTTCCGCCGGTCCCGTCGCGATGGCGCGCAGTTCGGCGGCGGCCGGCGGGCCGACGATCAGCTGGGCGCCGTCGAGGGCCTCGACCAGGCCCGCGTGCTCGCTGACCCGGGCCAGGAAGTCGGCCCTGACGCCGAGGACGATCGTGGCCTTGCCGCGGGCCGCCAGGAGGGCGTCGATGAAGGCGCCGCGTTCGGCGTCGTCCGCGCAGAGGGTGTAGGCCTCCTCGAACTGGTCGGCCACGAGCAGGACGCGGGGGCCGCCGTCGGGCAGCGCCGCGGCGAGCGCGCCCGGATCCTCCAGGATCTCCTTGGCCAGCCGGTCGGGGCTCTCCCCCGTGAGGTCCTGGACGGCCGCCGCCAGGGCGGTCAGCGGCCGTTCCGCCGGGGTGAACAGGACCGGGGTCCAGCGGCCGTCCTCGCGGGCGAGCCGGGCGATCAGCCCCGCCCTGATCAGGGAGGACTTGCCGCTGCCCGAGGCGCCGAACACGCCCACCAGGGGCAGCGTGCCCACCAGCTCGGCGAGCCGGCCGGTCAGCCGCTCCCGGCCGAAGAACCGGGTGCTGTCCTCCGGCTGGTAGGTCGCCAGGCCCAGGTAGGGGCCGCCGCCCTGCGGCAGGGTGACGCGCCGGGCCGGCGGCGGCCACAGGTCGACCTCCTCGGAGTTGAGGATCGCCTCGTGCACGCGGGTGAGCTGCGGTCCGGGGTCGACGCCCAGTTCCTCGGCGAGGCGGGCGCGGACCGTCCGGAAGACCTCGAGGGCCTCGGCCTGACGGCCGTCGCGGTAGAGCGCCGCCATGTACAGCCCGGCGGTCCCCTCGCGGTAGGGGTGCTCGCGGACGAGCCGGCCCAGTTCGGGGATCATCGGGCCCGTCCGGCCGAGCCTGAGTCCCGCCTCGGCCAGGCTCTCGTAGGAGGCCAGCCTGAGCTGTTCGAGCCTGGCGGCCTCGTCGACGAGGATCGCGCTGTCGGTGAACTCGGCGAAGGCCACGCCGCGCCACTCGGCGAGCGCCCTCCTGAGCAGCTCCGAGGCCTCCGCGTCGTCGGGCTCGCGGCGGGCCTCGGCCGCCAGCCGCTCGAAGCGCAGGGCGTCCAGGTCGCCGCCGGTCAGGGCCGTGTAGCCGCCGGGCGCACGGCTGATCGTCTCCGTTCCGAGGGTCCGCCGGAGCCGGTGCAGGTAGAGCTGGAGGTTGCGCTGGGCCGACATCGGCGGATCGTCGCCCCAGACCGCCTCGACCAGCCAGCCGGACGGCGCCGGACGGTCCGCCCTGGCCAGCAGCGCCGCCAGCACCAGCCGGCACTTGTGGGCGTTGCCGATGGAGACCGGCCCGTCCCCGTCGATGACCTGCAGCGTCCCCAGCACCCGGAATTCCACGGCGATCAGACTCTCCGCCCCGATCATGGACGTCCAGCCGCGGACGTGTCCGGATTCGGCCAGCCCGACCGTGTGACCTGCGGGACCTGAGTTCTGTCAGAGGCGATGGATAGCTTCTGGGGCATGGATATCACGGCTCGGGAGCGGCGCAGCGCGCCGCCTGTGGTGCCTCCGGTCCTCCCCCGGAAGCTCGCCAAGGTGCCCTTCGTGGAACTCGCCGAGGGCAGGCTCCAGGGGGTCGTCTCCAGCGGGTCCGACCTCGCTCGGGTGTACGTGTCGTCGATCGCCGCGGGCAGCCATGATTTCAGTTGCAGCACCAACAACAACCGGCCGTGCGGCGGGCTGACCGGGGGGCGGCCGTGCAAGCACCTCGGATCGCTCGTCGGCGAGGCCGTGCTCCAGTACGGGTTCGACCGGGTGGCCCGGTACCTGCGCGTCGACGCGGCCGAGGGCGACGATCTCCTCGGGCGGATGCACGGCACGCGGAGCCCGGCGCCCGCGGCCATGGTGTTCAGCCGGTTCCTGCGGCATCTCGCCTATCTGGAGCTGCCGGTCACGGCCGGGCCCGTGGCGGAGATGCACTGGTTCCCCGCCGGGGCGGTGGTCTGATGCGGGGCGCGCGGCTGGCCGGCCTGCTCGCCTCCGGGCCCGACGGGATCGCCGAGGCGCTGGAGATCGTCGACGGGCTCGACCGGGCGCTCGTGCACGGGCTGGCGCGGCTCGGTCCCGACCGGGTGGCGGCGCTGGAGGCCCTGGCGGGGGTGCTGGCGGGGTCGTCCCTCGGCGGGCCCGTCGCCGACGCCGTCGCGAAGATCTGTGCGGGCGGCCCGTCCGAGGAGCGGCTCACGCTGCTCGCCGCGGGCCGGGCCGCCCTGCTCGGGGCCGTCCATGACGCGCTGCTCGACCGGTTCGACACCGCGGCCGGGCGGGAGCGCTCCGCCTGGGAGGACGGTGAGGCCGAGGGCGGGGAGGCCGCGGGTCGGGAGGAGTTCGGCAACGTGCTGGCCGGGTGCCGGTCGTGGCTGGGGGAACTGGCGATCTCCGGCTGGCGGGGAGTCGATCATGATCTCGTCGCCGGAGCCGATCAGACCGTCGCGCGGGTGTGGGCCGAACCGGGGCTGCGGCGGCTGGCCGTGCTGCTGGACGGGCTGGCCGCGGAGCTGCGGGCGTCCAGCCCGGTGTCGGCCATGGACGGGGTGCCGGTGCGGCGGTGGGCCGACCTGTGGACCCGCGGGATGCTGCTGGCCCACGGGGGCGGCGCGGCGGCGGGCGGGGAGAGCGTCTCCGGGCGGCTGATGGTGCTCGGCGCCGACGTGCACGAGCACGCCACGGCCGTCCAGGTGCAGGTGCACGCCGTGCTGGAGAACGCGGCGGGGGCCCGGCTGGTGCGGGTCTCGGTCGTGGCCGCGAAGGTCGACACCATCGTCGGGACCGCGGTCTGGCGGCTGTTCGACGGGCAGCGGGTCCTGATGCGCGGGCTGGCCGAGCGCCGGGTGCTGGAGGTGACCGATCTGGTGCTGCTGCCGGGCGGAGACCTCCTGTGGCGGGACGAGGCCGCCGCGCTCGGCGAGGTGGCGGATCCGTTCACGACGGCCCGTGTGCTGCTGGACGGGGCCGTGGCCCCTGCCGCTCCGCCGCTGGAACGCCATCCGGTGCGGCTCGGCGAACCCGTCCTGCTGGAGGAGTACGCGGTCGAGCGGGACTCTTCGGGGATCTCCCTGGTCGTCGACGGGGCGGCGATCGGGGTCGATCTCGGGCGGCTGCCGTCCGCGGGGCCGCTGACCGCCGATCTGGTGGCGGGCTCGACCGCGTGTGTGGCGCTGCTCCGGTGGGACGGCGGGAGCTGGACCGTCCAGCCGCTGGCCGTCCGGGGGAAGGCGGGGCGCGGGGAGGTCGAGGCGCACACCGGCGACTGGGCGCTCGGGCCGTCCGATCCGAAGGCCGTGAAGGCCGAGGCCAAGGCCGGAGACGCCGTGGCCGTGCTGCGGGAACGCGCGGGAAGGCTGCTGCGCGCATGAGCGAGACCCTGGAGACACGCGACGGGAACCGGCGCCCGCTCCTGTACTGGCGGCTGCTGTCCCGGCTGTTCGACGCCGAGGAGCAGGCGTCGCTGGAGACCGTGAGCGTGGCGATCGCCGACGACATCGGGCTGCCGTCCGCGCTCATCGACCCCTGGACCTCGACCGACGACCTCCTCCAGCGGTTCCCCGAGCTGGAGGCCGAGTTCGACGCCCTGACGGCCGTCGGGGACGACGATCCCGCGCTGCGGGTGCGGCGGGCCGCCCTGGTGTCCAAGCTGCTGATCAACGTCTTCCAGACCGGGACGGGCGATGTCAGCGCCGGGCAGCTCGCCCGCTGGCAGCGGGACGCCGAACGCCTGAAGCGGGCCCTGTGCGGCGGCGGTTCCCCGGCGCCCGGCGGCTTCGGCGCGGCGGGCGGCGTCGGCGGGATGCTGGGCGAGGTCGAGGCCGACCTCGTGAGCCGGATGCGGCTGCGCGAGGTGCTGGCCGATCCCCGGCTCGCGGCCAAGCTGACCCCGAGCATGTCGCTGATCGAGCAGCTCCTGCGCGACAAGGCGAACCTGTCGGGCGTCGCGCTCGCCAACGCCAAGTCCCTGATCCGGCGCCATGTCGAGGAGGTCGGGCGGGTGCTGCGCACCCAGGTCGCGCAGACCAGCGCCGGCACGGTCGACCGGTCCGTGCCGCCCAAGCGGGTGTTCCGCAACCTCGATCTCGACCGGACCATCTGGAAGAACCTCACCAACTGGAGCCCGGAGGACGAGCGGCTGTACGTCGACCGGCTGTTCTACCGGCACACCGCCAAGCGCACCACGCCCGCCCGGATGATCGTGGTCGTGGACCAGTCGGGATCGATGGTCGACTCCATGGTCAACTGCACGATCCTCGCGTCGATCTTCGCGGGGCTGCCGAAGGTCGACGTTCATCTGATCGCCTACGACACCCGGGCCCTCGACCTCACCCCCTGGGTGAACGACCCGTTCGAGGTGCTGCTGCGCACCAAGCTCGGCGGCGGCAACGACGGGCCCGTCGCGATGGCGATGGCCCGGCCGAAGATCGTCGATCCGCGGAACACCGTCATGGTGTGGATCTCGGACTTCTACGAGTTCGACCGGTCGCAGCCGCTGTTCGAGGGCATCGAGGCCGTCCACCGGTCCGGGGTGCGGTTCATCCCCGTCGGGTCGGTCAACAGCTCCGGGCACCAGAGCGTCAACCCGTGGTTCCGGCAGCGGTTCAAGGCGCTCGGCACCCCGGTGATCTCAGGGCACATCAAGAAGCTCGTGGTCGAGCTGAAGAACTTCCTCGGATAGGAGACCCATGACCGAGCAGAACGAGAGCCTCCGCGCTCCGGCCGAGGTGAAGTACGCCGACGAGCTCGACTGGCTCGAGTCGGTCGACGACGGGCCCAAGCCGTTCTCGTGGCGGCTGAGCCCGAAGATGGTGCGGCTGTTCGTCCTCGGCTCCGAGCGGGCCGACGGTCTCGAACGCGAGATCCCGCAGAAGTGGTTCGGCGACCGCACGTTCGTCGAGCGGAGCATCGTCACGCTCGCCTCCGACCGCGGGCTGCTGCTGATCGGCGACCCCGGCACCGGGAAGAGCTGGCTGGCCGAGCTGCTGTCGGCGGCGATCTCACGGAACTCGACCCTGGTCGTCCAGGGGACGGCGGGCACCACCGAGGACCACATCAAGTACTCCTGGAACGTCTCCCAGGTGATCGCGAAGGGGCAGTCGCGCGAGTCGATGATCCCCTCGCCGATCATGACGGCGATGGAGCGCGGCGTCATCGGCAGGTTCGAGGAGCTGACCCGGTCGACCAGCGACGTCCAGGACGCGCTGATCTCGATCCTGTCGGAGAAGTACGTGTCGATCCCCGAGCTCGACGACGACAACATCGTGTTCGCCCGGCCCGGATTCTCGATCATCGCGACGGCCAACAGCCGGGACCGGGGCGTCAACGACCTGTCGTCGGCGCTGAAGCGGCGGTTCAACTTCGTCCGCATCCCTGTCGTCACGAACAAGCGGAGCGAGGCGGAGATCGTCCGGTTCCGGACCTCCGAGCTGCTGCGCCGGTACCGGATCGAGCTCGAGGTCCCGCCCACGCTCCTCGACATCCTGCTGCAGAGCTTCGCCGACCTGCGGGCCGCCGCGGACTCGGCCACCAGCGACGACGAGAAGCTCGAGTCGGCGCTCTCGACCGCCGAGCAGATCGGCGTGCTGGAGGACGCGATCCTGCACAGCCAGTTCTTCGGCGACCGTGAGCTGCGGGCCTCCACCCTCGCGGCGTCGCTGGTCGGCTCGCTGGCCCGGCGTGCCCCCGAGGACCTCGCGATCCTCAACAAGTTCTGGCACGGGGTCGTCGAGCCCCGCACCCAGGAGAACCCCTCCGACACCCCCTTGCAGGAGTTCCTGGAAGGCGGCCGCCGAGCCCTCGCCGCCCTCTCGTGACGCCTCCACCGGCCGTCGAAGACCAGGCTCAGCAGAGAGGGACGGGTGTGACCGAGATCGCCGAGGGGTTCGGGGCGCTGCGGGGGCAGCTTCTGGAGGCGGCTGAGGAGTTCGGCGGGGGGTCGGTCGCCGAGATCCTCGCGGGGCTCGTCGACGACGTCGACCGGGCGCTGGGCGAGGAGCTGGAGATCTTCCCGGTGTGCCATCACTCGCCCGCGTCCGCGCTGGCGATGGTGCGGCGGCTGCGCGAGACCGCGCCGAAGGTCATCTACCTCGAGCTCTGCGAGGACATGCGGCCGCTGCTCGGGGAGCTGCGCAAGTGCGTGCTGCCGGTCGCGGTGCAGGCCTTCGCGAGCGAGATCGACGGGTTCCCCGAGACCTGGGCGCCGCTGAGCGTCATCGCGCCGATCACCGAGGCGTCGGCGGAGTACCAGGCGATCGCCTACGCGCTGGACACGCCGGGCGTCGAGCTGGTGCTGGTGGACCGCTCGACCGACCACGTCTTCCAGTGGGGGCCGCGCGGCGAGCCGCCCCGCCCCGGCGGCGAGACCGCCGGCACGCCCGCCGACGAGGAGGCGCTGCACGGTGACGCGGTCGGCGTCGAGCTCGGTGAGCTGCGGCCGCGTTTCGCCGAGCTCGAGGAGCATCTGCTGCGCCACGGCAAGGTGCGGCACTGGTCGGAGTGGTGGGACCAGTACGTCGAGCAGCCCCTGGCCGGTGCGGACTACGCCACCTACCGGCAGGTCATGGTGCTCATCGGGAGCCTGTTCCGGCGGCTCGGCCCCGACCGGCTCGCGCTCGACGAGGAGCGCGAACGGTACATGTGGACCCGGATCCGCGAGCATCTCGCGGCCTCGGGGGCCGATCCCGCCGACTGCCTCTACGTCTGCGGGGCCGCGCACGCCGCGAGCCGGGTCGAGCAGTTCGGGCTGCGCTCCACCGCGCCCTACGAGATCACGCCGCGCACGGCGACGAAGTGGCTCTACGGGCTGATCCCCTCCAGCCACTCGGCCATCGAGGCGCAGTTCGGCCTGGCCCCGGGGTCGGTGTCGGTCGCCTCCGCCACGTGGAGGAAGGCCGTCACGGGAGCCCGGCTCACCCCTTTTGTCCTGGAAGGGCAGCGGAGGGCCCGCAAGCGCGCCGCGCCCTCGCCGCGGAAGGCGTCCGGCTCGGGGGACCCGGTGGCCGGAGACCGGCTGTCGGCCTTCCTCGGGACGGCCGCCGTGCCCGGGGCGCTCGACGAGGGGGAACTGCTCGGCTGGTGCGTGGACATCGTGCGGCTGGCCCGCAGGAACGGCTATCTGGCCAGCACCGCGGACGCGATCGCGGTGTTCGAGACGTCGGTGCTGCTCGCGGGGATGCGCGGCCGGGTCAGGCCCACCCCCTACGATTTCCAGGACGCGGCGGTCACCTGCATCGAGAAGGACGTCGTGCCCGGGCGGCGGGACGTCCGCAGGCTGTGCGAGATCCTGCTCGGCGGCGACCGGATCGGGCGGGTCGGGTACGAGGCGCTGCCACCGCTGGCGCGGGACGTCCTCGACCGGCTGGCTCCGCTGGGGCTCGATCTGGAGCGGCGGACCGTCCAGCGGGCGCTGCTGGACTTCGGCGGGCGTCCCGATCTGGAGGCCTGCTCCCATCTGCTGTGGATCCTGAGGCGGCTCCTGCCCGAGGACGCCGTCCGGCCGATCATGGGTTCGCGGCGGCTCGGTGAGCGGTCCTTCCAGGAGAGCTGGGATCTGGCGCTGGGCCGCAACCAGCGGTTCCTGGTCGAGCTCGGCTACGAGGGCGTGACGGTCGAGCAGGTGCTGGAGCAGCGGCTGCGGCGGGCCGTCCATGGTCCGAAGGCGACGGCGGCGACGGCTCTGGAGGCCGTCGAGGAGTCGCTGCTGTTCCTGCGCAGCCCCCGCTTCACCGAGGAGCTGGGCGCCCGGGCGGTCGAGCTCCTGTCGGCGGAACGCACGGTCGACGACGCCCCCGAGGTCCTGCGGCGCATCCGCCGGCTCCTGTCCCACTACCGGGCGTCCGAGCCCGAGCTCCCCGCCTGGTGCCGGTCCTTCGTCCGCGCGGGCTACGCCCACTACTGCACGCTGCTGCCGACGGCCTTCACCGACGACCAGACGGGCGTCCGCCAGGTCGCGGCCATGCTCGGCTTCCTGTTCACCCTGGAGAGCCTCGCCCTGTCCCTGGGCTGCGACCACACCCAGCTCGAACTGGCGGTCACCCAGTCCCACCCCGAGACCCCGGCGAAGACCGCCCTCCTCTGGTCGGCCCAGACCCATCTGGGCCTCCTGTCCCGCGAGGCCCTCCGCACCCGCTGCGACGAGCTCCTGGCCAACCCCCTGGTCCTCCCCTCCTTCCCCCACTACCTGACCGGCTTCATCCACGCCCTGGACCCCACCCCCACCCTGGCCCCCACCCTGGTCGAGCTCCTCACCAAGGCCTTCACCACCCTCCCCGACCCCCTCCTCCTCCCCTGGCTCCCCACCCTCATCACCACCTTCCGCCCCCCCCCCCCCCCCCCCCCCCCCCCCCCCCCCCCCCCCCCCCCCCCCCCCCTCCCCCCCCCCCCCCCCCCCCCCCCCCCCCCCCCCCCCCCCCCCCCCCCCCCCCCCCCCCCCCCCCCCCCCCCCCCCCCCCCCCCCCCCCCCCCCCCC